>CACZRU010000063.1 GCA_902783605.1 uncultured Lachnospiraceae bacterium | reverse complement strand
TACATCAGCAATCCCTGCATACATCTGCATCTTCTCAATGCCACTTTTCTACAGCATTTCAGAAGGTATCTCACTGGGAGTTATCTCATATGTGATCATCAATGTATGTACAGGAAATGCAAAGAAGGTTAATCCTATCATGTATGTACTCTTTGTTCTGTTCATACTGAAGTACATATTCCTGTAGGAAGTAAATTAAGAATTAAATTGAGAAATTCATTTAGTGATCTAGAATTAACACAGGACACTTTGTGATAACCTAAAAATAAACCAAATAACAAAAGAGGTGGCAATCCGGAATCATAGACTGCCACCTCTTTTTATGTCATTAAAAACTATTTATTTTCTTCTCTCGTCAGCAGTGTCACGACCTCACAGTGCATGGTCCTGCTGAACTGATCAAAGGCTGTAAACTTCTCCAGCTTGAAGCCCTTCTCCAGCAATATCCTGAGATCTCGAGATAATGTGGAAGGATCACATGAGATGTATACCATCCGGCTTGGTGCCATCCTCTCTATGGTATCCAGAAGCTTCTCATCACAGCCCTTTCGAGGCGGATCTACTACAACAACATCCACACCCTTCTTAATCTTTGAAACATTCTTATCATAGTCTCCAATACGATGTTCCAGCCAGTCAGGCACAACCTCTTCAGCCTTTCCAACAAAGAACTCGACATTGGAAATCTCATTTAGCTCTGCATTCTTTTTGGCATCTTCTATAGCCTTTGGAAGAATCTCAACTCCATAGACCTTCTTTGCATCATCTGCCATAAATAAGGAAATAGTACCGATACCACAGTACATGTCCCACACAATTTCATCGCCCTTCAGGTCAGCATACTCAAGAGCCTTCTCATATATCTTCTCAGTCTGTACAGGATTCACCTGATAGAAGGACTGTGCAGATATCTGGAACTTTACTCCACCTATATAATCAGTGATATAATCCTGTCCATTTACAAGGATTGTCTTCTCACCTAGAATTTTATTCGTCTTCTCTCGGTTGATATTCAGTACAACTGACTTTAGCTTGATATTATTGCCACCAGCCCTGAACTTATCTATCTCCCTCGAGAGTTCAGAGATGAATTTCTCCAGCTCCGGCACCTTACGAGTTGTTGCAACAAGGCAGACCATAAGTTCACCAGTTCTAAATGCTACTCTTGTCAGTACATGTCTCAAAATACCCTCTCCGGTTTCTTCATTATAGGCTGTAACATGGTACTTATCTGCCCATCTGGAAACAGCGGTGATGATGCATTTATTTACCCTGTGACCAATCTTACAATCCTCAATCGGAATAATGCTGTGGGTCCTTCCCGCGTAAAAGCCAAGCACTGTATTCATGCGACAGCTAAAGGCATCAAAATGATCCTTGGTTCCGCCGACAACATTACCACCGTCACGGACAGAAACAGGGAACTGCATTTTATTACGATATCTGTAAGGGGAATCGCATCCGACAATACCTTCGAAGTATTCCTCTGGATTTACTATCCCACCGATTCGGGCAAGACAGTTAAGAACTTTATTCTTCTTTATATCCAGTTCCTTCTCATAGGTTAGATGCTGAAGTGTACACCCACCACACTGTCTGGCAACAGGGCAGAAGGGTTCCTCACGATAAGGAGAAGGTGTTATGATTTTCTCCAGCCTTCCATAGGCATAGCTCTTCTTCACCTTCACTACCTTGATTTCTGCTACATCACCAACGACAGTATCCTTGATGAACATCACCATTCCGTCAGCGTGGCCTATCCCCATACCCTCATCTGACATATCTTCAATTGTAACAGTATATAATTCATTCTTCTCCATAACATTTACATTTTACCAATTACTACTATCAATGACAACTAAAACAATTTCTTACGAAACAAAAAAGCTTCACCTGGTATAACCAGATGAAGCTCCTATTAGCTTATTTTATTTTGACTAATTCATATAAATCTTTAGCCCTGCGCCCTTATCATTAAGCACATTAAAACATAACTCCATCACCAAGCATACTGACAATGTAATCCTTCACAGCATCCTTCTCAATATCAAGGGAAATGGCAAACTCTCCATACAGACTGTCCTCAGCAATGTGATAGTATTTTGAGTCCGAAGCTGTAACCTTCTTACCCTCAGCTATCCTCTCTTCCATCCTCTGACGAATAGTTTTCATGAGGCTAATAATAGTAGCTGGATCACATGTCATCACAGCCTGCTTATACTCCTGATCCCTCTTTTTTTCCTCAATTATTTCCAGAGGTTTAATATCAGGAATAGACCTTATAAAATCATCCACCTCAGCCTTAGTCATGACCTTTCTCATAACCATAGTGTTATTCTCAGTAGGTGAAAATATCTCACTTCTCTTAATATAGCGAGGCTTCATCGTGTAATAAAGTCTGTCCTTCGCACCACCAAAAGAAAGTGGACCAACATTCATTATCTTACATACGCCATTACTGCCATAAACAACATTATCACCAATAGCAAACATCCGAAATCTCCTCTATTCTTACCAGTCGAGCTTAACAAAAAGCCCGAAAAACCACGCGCTAAAACAGTTCAAAAAAACCAATAATACTCTTCTCTAAGCGCACAAAAATAAGTGTTCATTATTATTTTAACACACGATTTTTCTTTAAGTAAGGCGGAAAAAAATTTTCGTGAATATGGTCAAATCAGCTCCATTTTTGTTGTTCAATTTTTTATGAATTATGTTTTCAATTCTAGTCTTAGAGGCATAATATCAATATTCTTGCCATATATTTATCATCTTAAAAAAACAGGCATATCCAACTTAATGAATATGCCTGATTATTTTTAAGATTCTTTGCTTCGCTCAGAATGACATCCAAATGTATTTTGTTCTTTATTACATTTTTTGATTTGCTTAAAATGCCATCTGTTCAATCGCTTAGTCACACTCATCAACCAGGTCGTAGTCTGTTGTGTCGTATGACTTGATTCCGCCACCTGACTGTACCACATAAATGTAGTTGCCGATTACGATTCCTCTGGTGTCGTTCATAGCGTTCCAGCCATCGCCGTAATCATCTGCACCAATCTTCTCGTCCATGAGAATCTGGAAACCGTCTTTGTCATCGTAGTTCATTACCAGATAGTAAGCACCTTCCTTGTCCTCATCATAGTTCTCGATGATTGTATCGTACTCCTCTTCATACTCTTCCTGGAACCAGTCCTCTTCCAGATAGTAGTAGCCTTCTGCATTGGCTGAGAAGCCAAATGTACCATCTTCTTTGTTGAACATAAATGCATTTCTGTTATTCAATACAGATGCTGACTGATAGTCGTAGAGAATCTTTGTATCCTCTTCCTTAATGTCGTATGGATCATTTATATCGAACATTGATAGCTTGATGCAGTTAACCCAGCCTGTGCTGTCTGTGTCATAACCAACTCCGAGAAGCTTGCCATCACCATATGGGTGAAGGTATGCTGAGAAGCCAGGTATCTTCAGATAGTCAGTGATTTCTGGATTTTCTGGATCTGACAGATCTACTGCAAAGAGAGGATCTGTATTTCTAAATGTTACAAAGTACGCTGTATCTCCCATGAATCTTGCTGAACGGATTGTCTCTCCTTCAGCCATCTTCTTGATTACTGAAACCTTATCAAGATTCTCATCAAATACATAGAGTGCATTGTAATTAGTCCAGCTGTCATCACGATATGTTGTTACAAGTCTAACATAGTTATTGTACTCATCAATGCTGTAATCATCATTTAGATATCCTGGGAACTTAGCCTTTGATTCATATTCAAGTTCTCCGTCCTTGTAGGAAATCTTGAGAATCTTTGTCTCCTCGCCATATGAGAAGCTTGACCAATCGTATGTATAGTCTGTAAGGAAGATGTTGTCTGAGCTTACATACATTGTGTCGCTTCCTGCCAGGATAGCCATCTTATCTATATAGCTGGCCTTATCCACATCTAAAGAAGATATTACTTCAAATGCTCCATTATATATATCCTTCTGTACAAAGAGATCATCATTTTCAACAAGCTCTCCGTCTACATCAGGGATGTATGTTCCATAATCTTTCTTTCTAAGTTTATCAAGATCAAAGCTCTTCTTTGAGAAAGTATAAAGAATACCATTTACCATTCTTGAATCATCGTAGGAACCACTCTGCTCCATGGTATCAATGAGCTTTGGCTCGCCCTTATCGCTGATATCATAGATTGCTATGAAGGTCCTGTTGTCAGTCCAATTATATGAATAGTAATATGTACTGTCATAATTTGTTCCAAGGAGTATCAGCTTGTCTCCGTAGATGTACATTTCCTTGAAAAAATAATCGTCCTCTAATACATTTACGGAACCCTCTCTATTAACCTTTCCATCGTCTACACTGTAGAAGTAGAGGTGCTCTGTATATGTATCATACTCATAAATATACTTTCCGTCTGTCTTGATGATATCTGCTTCTGCAACACCGTCGGTTCTTACATTTGTATCTGTGAAGCTCTCTTCTTCGCTCTTTGTATCTGCTCCGGCAGTTGCTCCTAAAGTCTGATTAGCTGCTGCATTGGAAGCCCCTTCTGATTCTGCAGCATCAGCAGTTTCTTCAACTGCATAATCAACATCATCATAGTCCACCATTACTTCTTCTTCCATATGCTTCTTGTAATCTTTCAGGTAGTTATAAGCCATCTCATAATTATCAGTTTCCTTAGAGGTAGAGAAGATGCTTGGCTTCTTTGTTGAATCAACCACCATCTGACTGGACTCAACTGCATTATCTGAATCCACTGCTCTATTTCTGGTAAGTCCTATTCCCAGACCAAGTCCTGCTACAAGCAGTACACCTGCTGCTACGAGAATTGGAATGACAACCTTCTTTGCTCCCGAACTCTGCTTTTTATTTCCGTTCATGCTTCCAGCACTGATATTCTCATTTGGAATATCCTGACTAAGACTTCTGGCATATTTTTCCTGAAGGTTCATAGATGCCAGTCGCTGTTCTATGTTTTCTGGTCTGAGCGAAGCAGGAATGTTTTCCATACTGTTCCTGATCTGCTCTTCCATCATGTTATCCCTATTATCAGACATAATCCAACCTCCTTAATAACCTTGACCATACTGCCCTGATCCCAGATGATTTCTCATCTTCGCCAGTGCCCTGGAATACTTCGATCGAACCGTATTCCGGTTGAGGCCCATTTCCCTTGCTATCTCTCCACTGTCATACTCTCCGTATATAGTCATGGTTACTATCTGTCGTTCTTCTTCTGTGAGAACCGAAAATGCCTGCTGTATCACAGTTTTATTCTCAACCTGATTTATGGCATTTCCCGAAGTTGCCAAAGTTTCCGCCATATCCTCCACCGGCGTCTGACTCTGCATCTCTCTTCTTCTCACATACTCCTTAAGCATGCGATTACATTTGTTAGAAAGGATCTTGAATATCCAGGCCTTAAATGCCCTCTCGTCCTTCAATTTGGTAATACCTGCATACGCATCCAGAACAGTATCGCTGACGATATTC
The DNA here is from genome assembly GCA_902783605.1 of uncultured Lachnospiraceae bacterium. GTDB lineage: Bacteria > Bacillota > Clostridia > Lachnospirales > Lachnospiraceae > Eubacterium_Q. The sequence goes on along the minus strand of CACZRU010000063.1, from coordinate 2,129 downwards.
TCTGCGTCCAGAGGATTGCCCAAAATATAGAGCGCCGTCTTGTACAAATCCTGATAGTACATGCTGTATAATTCTGCAAAGCTATGGGAATCACCCAGCTTGGCACGCTGTACAAGTGCTACCATCCTTTCTTTATCATCCATACTTACCTCCTAACTTTCGCCATGGCTGTAGTATAACTCTATAGTGCAGCCATGCCCCCGAACTGTTGCAATTAAATTATATCTGATATTCCTGCGCTTTTTAGTGCTGAATAGTAGTCCGCATAAATATAAAAAACACTTAATATATGCCATATCCTCTTTATGTATTTATTCAGCTACGACATATTTTTAAGATTTTACGCTATTTTCTATAATAACATAAATATCTAAACTATAAAATGAGTTTTTACTCCACTATTTCCTATGATAACGTTATTCTAATAATGTTATTCTTTCGCAAAAACAGCGGGCTTTTACACCCGCTGTCCTTCCATTATAATATCATGGCATCTGCATCAATGATAGTCATTTATTCACCTTAAAAATCTATCATAACACTTCCTGCACTTGCATCTACCTCGATACTCATCTCTTTGTCTGAGTTTGCGTTATAGGAACTGTCCTTAGTCTCTCCATTCAGCTGAAAGCTTCCGGCATTTACATCTACATCAATGTGATAGTCTGCTTCTTCGCCGATCAGCTTCATCATAACGCTTCCTGCATCTGTATCAACATCTGCACTATAAATTCTGGTATCATCGACCGCCAGGCTTCCCATGTTCTGTTTTGTAGTCAGAGTTCCAATCTCAGAAGAGCTTATATCTATACCACCACAGTTGACATCTGCATCAAAGCTGTCAATAGTCATATTCTTCAGATCAATACTTCCTGCATTTGCTTCAATATCCAGAGCATCGATCACATAACCATCCAGATTGATGTCTCCAGCATTTGTTTTCATTCTAACATCGTCAAATTCTGTGCCGGCTGGAACTGTAATCTCAATATATGGAGTCTTTTCCTCCTGCTTAGCAAAACCAAGAAGGTCAAATGAGACATATCCCTCTCCATCATTAATTGTTTTTATAGTGAGCTTATTATCCTCTACACTGATTCTTGGTATATCTCCTTCATACATGGCGTACTTGACGTTGTAGCCACCCCCTTCAACTATTCTCACTTCAGCCGCATGAACATCCAGGTCGATGCTAGAAAAACTGTCCACCGTCTCTTCACCGGTTACGATTTTCAGATCCTTTGCAGTCTCAACCTTTTTATTCCTATAATCTATGTTAAAGAGAAGCTTTCCTCCATTTGCAAGTCCTATGATAAGGAGTATTCCGCCTGAAAGGAACAGAAACATGCAGATAATAATTGTAATCGTAAGTCCCTTCTTCATTACGCTTCACCTCCCTGGTTAAAAGATCCTGATGATAAGTTCCCAGACATACTTCCTGTGGCATTTTCAAAGCCTTTCCCCTTTAAGTCAGCCTCGCCTGTTCTTACACTACTTGCAGCTGAAGCCCGATTCTTACGTGACTCATTTTTCTTGCTTATAAATCTGATAAGTTTGATCACTGCCTTAATGATAAGCTCGCCCAGCTTGTAAAATGCGATACACATCAGGGTTCCGAGGGCAATTGATACACATGCTATTCCTAGAAGAACCATTGCCTGTGAACTGGATTCTGCCCAGAAGATTGCTGGTATTGCGGCAAGTCCTGCTATAACCACTCCGATTGAGGAGGCAAGGAGTGCAACTACAACTGCAATAGCTGTGATGATCAGGACAAATATTACAAGGATAATTGCAAAAGCAATCGGAAATGCGATTGGTGCTGTGATAATTCCCAGGAGGATAAACCATATTGCCTTGGTGCTGTTCTTCACTCCACCTTCCTGTGTTACTTTCTCAACCTGCTTGTCTGTACACTCTTCCAGGATACGGGCAGCAACCTCATCTACACTTCCCACAAGAACTGTAACATCTGTCAGCTCATCCACTCCGGCATCCATGAAGTATTCAATGTAATAATTCATCGCATCATCGTAATCCGGCTTAGGTATTCCCCTGAGCTTTCTGGATAATTCACTTATAAATGTATTCTTATTCATTTACCTGCCCCTCCTTTCCTGAGTTATTTG
>CACZRU010000062.1 GCA_902783605.1 uncultured Lachnospiraceae bacterium | reverse complement strand
CATTGCAAAGGATGCAATGATCATTGCATTCTCAGATTTTGCAATCAGTGTTCTTTCAGGTATCGTACTCTTTACAACAATGAGTGGAACAGGTCAGTTAGATAACATGACTGCTTCTGGTATCGCAACAGCATTTATTGTATATCCACAGTCTATTGTACTTTTAACTAATAATGGTATTGCTAATGCCATATTTGCATTTGTTTTCTACTTCTGCCTTTGTACACTTGCTATCGATAGTGCTTTTTCAATTATCGAGGGTGTATCAACTGCAATTTCTGACAAGTTTCATCTGTCACACAAGAAGACAACACTTATTCTTTGTATCATAGCAAGTATTCTTTCACTTTGGTTCGTAACAGGTGCAGGGCTTGCTTGGCTAGATATAGTTGATAACTGGTGTAATGCATACAGCTTGATCTTAGTTGGTATTCTTGAGGCTATTACAATAGGCTGGCTCTTTGATCCTAAGAAGGTTCTTAAGGAAGTAAACCGCAATACTAAAGGCTTTAAGATGCCTGCTTGGTGGTTTGTAAGTTCAATCAAGGTTCTTACACCTATCGCGCTTACAGGATTCTTTATCTGGAATCTGGTATCACTTTTCAGAGCAGGTGGTATCTACGGAGCAGCAGATGGATATTCTCTTGCATCTAATATAATCGGTGGATGGGTTATTCTTGCGCTTTGCTTTGTCAGTGGTTTTATTGTAAAGGGCATTGAGAAGAATCTTGCTAAGAAGGGCTATGAGCCAGATGAGGATGTTTGGGAAGATACTAAGGATACAGTAACTAAGGATACAGTAACTAAGGATAAAATTGCTAAGGACAAAATAGCTCAGGACTAAGTGTTAATTAGTTTACATAATTCAAAAATATAAAAAGGTACCTGATAAAAATTCGGTACCTTTTTTTATTGACTTTTCTGTTCAAAGGTATATAATTCGCTCTTGGTGTGTTAAATAACTTTGGAATGAGAGGTCGTAGGTTTTGGAAAAAACTAAGAAGATAGCTGAATTATTTAAAAAGGATTCGATCCTGTTCATATCAGGATTTCTTGCGTTTATATCTTGTTTCTTTGTTAAGCCTGATTCAGGATATATTGGATATATAAACTTCAGAGTGCTGGCTATACTTTTTTCGTTAATGCTTGTTGTAAGTGCATATATGAGAATAGGTACATTTGACTATTTTACCAATAAGCTTCTTGGGAGAATACATTCTGAAAAATACATATCTTTATTTCTGGTAATTTTATCATTTTTCATGAGCATGCTTCTGACAAATGATGTGACACTTGTGACATTAGTTCCATTTGCGCTAAATGTATTGAAAGCTTTTAAAGATAGAAGAAGAACAATGTACACGCTTATTCTTATGACGGTATCTGCTAATTTAGGCAGTATGCTTACACCGATAGGGAATCCACAGAACCTATATCTGTATACGCAGTATCATATTTCGCTGGTAGATTTTATTAAGCTCATGCTGCCGTACAGTTCTGTGTCACTGATTCTTCTTGTATTAAGCGTAATTCTGCTTAACAAAACAGATAAAACAGTTGATTCAGCAGTTACAGAAGAGGTGTCTGCACCAAAGCTTCTTCCGCTTCTTGTATATACAGCATTATTTGTGCTTTGTTTACTCACAGTTTCAAATATTATAAGCTTTGTTATTATGCTGGGCATAGTAGCAGTGGTGGTGCTTATATTCGATAGGAAGGCATTTATAAATATAGACTACGGACTACTGTTTACATTTTTATTCTTCTTTGTCTTGATCGGTAACCTTGGAAGAATAGGGGTAGTTCATGATACTCTTTCTCAGGTGATAGAGAAAAATGTGACACTTACAGCTGTTCTAGCATCTCAGTTTATAAGCAATGTTCCGGCAGCTATGCTTCTCTCGGCCTTTACTGAGAAGGGACCATCACTTCTTGTTGGAACAAATCTTGGTGGACTTGGGACATTGATTGCAAGTATGGCAAGTCTTATAACATACAAGTTTTATAATAAAGAAAAGAAGGAAGGCGAGCATTATCTTCTTTCATTTACGGTAGTTAATATTGTGTTTCTTATAATCCTATTAATACTATATTGTGGACTGAGTATCTAGAAGCTTTAGTCAGCAATAATGAGCTTGCTGTTAGGTTTGGTTTTTGTAAAAAAAGTTTTTTGATTATTATATTTTTTTTGTTTTTTTATGATATAACATAGATAGATGCAATGAACTAATAATGGCTATAAGCGCAGAAAGAGTTAGTAATGAATTCAAAAGCAATAATCTATCTTGTTATACTTGCGATAATCGCAATATGCTTGTTCGGTTACCTACGTTCAAGCTCTGTTGGACCAGGTGAAGTGAATGCGATTGCTGGTCTGCCTGAACCAGTACAGACTAAACTTGGAAAGAAAGATGAGACAGGAACACATGTTGAGTTAAAAGGCCTCGAAATGGATGTGACATATAAGTATAAATACGAGGTTGATGCTCTTGTAGTCTCCGCTCATGCTTATAATGGAATCGGAATTCAGGATACGATATGTCCTAAGGATCTTGCGCTGGCATGGGGGAAAGTTGCTGAACTTAATAAGGACATAGATTTTCAGTGGAGCCAGTCAGGAAGATTTTGCAGATGGTATATAAATTCCGGCGAGGATCTGGCAAAGGTAGGAGGCGTAGATGTAGTTAATCAGCAGTCATCCAATAACCATATTTTCCCAGCTGATTCTACAGTAAAAGATAAGCTTAAGAAAGTTAAAAAAGGTGATCATATCCATTTGGAGGGATACTTAGTAGATATAAGTGGAACAAATAAGAAGGGGACTCCATTTACCTGGACCTCAAGCACTACGAGGGATGACACTGGCGATGGAGCTTGTGAAGTTATATATACAACAAATATTGAGTGGGTGCCATAAAAGGGCATCCATTTTTATTTGAATTCTGAGGAACACTCTGCTTCATGCAAGTTTATAAAAAACTGATATGTATCGAAAAAATGTTATATTTTCATAATTTCACAATATTGTTATTTTAATTGTGTGCTTGAATAAAGCGCTAAAACAATAAGAAATGTGAGGGTATAGAATTGCTAAGAAGTCATAGTGAGAATAAGACATTATCAAAAAATGAAGTAGTTGTTGATAGTAAGAGAGGGGCAGGAGTTCTTCTTTCTATATCTAGTCTTCCTTCACCTTATGGTATTGGAACCATGGGTGAAGCAGCATATAGATTTATAGATAAGCTGGCAGAAACGGGCTTTGGTTATTGGCAGGTTCTTCCTATAGGACCAACTAGTCTGGGAGATAGTCCATATCAATCATTTTCAGTTTTTGCCGGTAATCCATACTTTATTGATCTGGATATTCTTATAGCAGAAAGGCTGCTTGATAGAGAAGAGGTAGAGGCTGTTTCCTGGTCAGATTCTCCTGAAAGAGTTTCTTATGAAAAGCTGTGGGCACATAGATATAAGATCCTAAGAACTGCATATGAAAATGCGGTTGAGACTGGACTTTTATCTAGCGAGGAGTATAAGAATTTCAAAGGAGAGAACTCATTTTGGCTGGAGGATTATACTCTTTATATGGCTTGTAAGAGTCATTTTAATAACACTGAATGGCTTAAATGGGACGAAAAGATCAGGCTCAGAGATGCTTCAGTGATGGAACAATACAGGGTCCTTCTTGCAGACGATATTGAATTCTGGTGCTTCCTGCAATTTGAGTTTTATAGGCAGTGGGCTGAGCTGAAAATGTATGCTGAATATAGACATATAAAAATTATTGGTGATATTCCTATATATGCAGCACTGGACAGTTCTGATGTTTGGGCTAATAAGGAATTGTTCCAGCTTGATGAGACAGGTAATCCAACTGATGTCGCAGGATGTCCTCCTGACTACTTTTCACCTGACGGACAGAAGTGGGGGAATCCACTTTATGACTGGGAAAAATTAGAAGAGACAGGATTTGACTTCTGGAAGAAGAGGATTGAAGTTGGTGCCAGACTTTTTGATGTAATAAGAATAGATCACTTTATTGGCATGGTGAGATATTATACCATTCCGGCAGATAAGATGCCTAAGGATGGATGCTATAAGAAGGGACCGGGAATGAAGCTGATAAAGGCTCTGGACGAAGCAAGAGGCAAGTCAGAGATTATAGCTGAGGACCTGGGAGACACCACTAAGGAAGTTGATGATACACTTCTTGAGTCCGGATATGCGGGGATGAAGCTGATTGAGTTTGCATTTAGCTGTGGCCCTGATAATAAGCATCTTCCACATAATATTACAAGAAATAATGTTGTATATGGAGGAACGCATGATAATGAAACCCTTCTAGGCTTTTGTAAGAATATGTGTGACAGTGATTACCAGTTTGCACTTGAATATACAGGGGCAAAGGATGTAGACAGCCTCATGGAAGCTTTGTACCGAATCGCATTTAACAGCGTAGCTGAGACAGTAATCTTCCAGATGCAGGATCTTCTTGGTTTAGGTAATGAAGCAAGGATGAACAAGCCTTCAACACTTGGAGATAATTGGAGATGGCGAATGACCGAGAATCAGTTCAGTCAGGAGATTATTGATAAATTTGAGAGGTTTGTATATACATCAGGAAGAAGAGTGAAGAATGGAAATGTACTTGAAGAGTACATAAAGGATAAGGGACAGGATAAAACTATTTCTGAACTTTCTAATGAAGAGCTGTACATGTATATCTTAGGACTTTGCCAGAAGAAGGCTGAAGAAAGAAAGATAAGCAGCAAGATGCTGGGCAGGAAGAAGCTTTATTACATATCTGCCGAATTTCTGATCGGAAAGCTTATGGGAAATAATCTTATAAACCTTGGGCTTTATGATGATATATCTGCGGAGCTTGAAGCTGCCGGAAAGAGCCTCGCAGAGGTTGAGGAACTGGAGGCAGAACCTTCACTTGGTAATGGTGGACTTGGCCGTCTTGCTGCATGTTTTCTTGATTCCATAGCAACACTGGGACTTCCAGGAGATGGAATCGGACTTAATTATCACCTTGGACTGTTTAAGCAGAAGTTTAAGAATCATCTTCAGGATGAAAATGTTAATCCATGGATAGATAAAAAGAGCTTTCTTGTTAAAAAGGAGAACCGTTATCAGGTACAGTTTGGAGACTTTGCAGTTGAGTCAACACTCTACGATATAGCAGTAACAGGATATAATAATGTGACCAATGAACTGCATCTTTTTGATCTGGACAGTGTAGATGACAGCATAGTAAAGGATGGTATCTCATTTGATAAGACTGATATCAAGAAGAATCTTACACTGTTTTTATATCCTGATGATAGTGATGAGGATGGAAACCTCCTCCGTATATACCAGCAGTACTATCTGGTGAGTAATGCAGCGCAGTTTATTCTGGATGAGGCTAAAGAAAGAGGCTGTCTCTTAAATGATCTCTATGATTATGTGGCTATTCAGATAAATGATACTCATCCTTCCATGATTATTCCAGAGCTTATAAGGCTTCTTGTAGAAGAGGGAATTGATATGGATGAAGCGGTGGACATTGTTTCCAGGGTATGCGCATATACTAACCATACAATTCTTTCAGAAGCACTGGAGAAGTGGCCTGTTGAATATATCAAGAAGGTTGCTCCACAGCTGGTACCTATTATAAAAATCTTAGATTTAAAGATAAGAGAAAAGTATGATGATGAGTCAGTATATATTATTGACGACGAGAACCGTATTCATATGGCTCACATGGATATCCACTATGGATGTAGTGTAAATGGTGTTGCTTATCTTCACACAGAAATACTGAAGAACAGTGAGCTGAATAATTTCTATAAGTTGTATCCAGAGAAGTTTAATAATAAAACTAATGGTATTACATTTAGAAGATGGCTTATTCATTCTAATCATGAACTGGCTGACTACATCGAAGAGAAGATAGGAAGTGAATATAGGCGGGATGCATCAAAGCTTGAGGAGCTTCTACGATTTGAAAATGACATGACTGTTCTTGATAAGCTTCTAGAAATAAAGAGGAATAATAAAGAGAGTCTTGCAGCTTACATTTCTGATAAAGAGGGCATCAGCCTTAATCCTGATTCCATATTTGATATTCAGGTTAAGAGACTTCATGAGTATAAGAGACAGCAGCTGAATATACTATACGGAATCCATAAATACCTGGAGATAAAAAGAGGTAAGAAACCTAATACACCAATTACTATGATATTTGGTGCAAAGGCTGCGCCGGCATATACAATAGCTAAGGATATTATTCATCTGATTCTTTGTATGCAGGATATAACTGCAAATGATCCAGAGGTAAGTCCATACTTCAGAATAGTTATGCTGGAAAACTACAATGTTTCCTATGCTGAGAAGGTGATTCCGGCATCTGATATTTCTGAGCAGATATCACTTGCATCAAAAGAAGCATCCGGAACCGGTAACATGAAGTTTATGCTGAATGGAGCTGTAACTCTTGGAACAATGGACGGAGCAAATGTTGAGATAAGAGAACTTGTAGGTGATGACAATATCTATATATTTGGCGAAGACAGTGATACTGTAATTGAAAGATATAAGAGAGGGGATTATTCACCAAGAGAGTATTACGAAAAGAATGAGATGCTTAAAGAAGCTCTTGATTTTATTATTAGTGATGAAATGCTCGAAATCGGTGATAAAACAAGTCTGGAGAGATTATATAAGGAGCTTCTAAATAAGGACTGGTTTATGACATTCCCTGATTTTGAAGATTATCTCAGAGTAAAAGAGATGGCATTTAGAGATTATGATAACAGATATCTCTTTGCAAAGAAGATGCTGAATAATATTGCCAGAGCAGGATTCTTCTCATCCGATAGAACCATCTATGAATATAACAGAGATATATGGAAGCTATAAGCTAAGTTATTAATAATCTTTTTGACAGACCATAGTGGGTTAGAGGATAATATAAAGGTAAGTTCGTGTATTCGGACTTACCTTGTTCTCGTATTAAATAAGTTTGCGGAGGCTGTATGTATAAATTACTTATAGTAGACGATGAAAAGATAGAAAGAAATGGTATTAAATATCTTCTGGAAGAAGAGAAGCAGGAGCTTGAGATATATGAAGCTGTAAATGGAAGAGATGCTCTTGAATTTCTTGAGAAGAATAGCGTTGATATTCTCCTTACAGATGTAAAGATGCCATTTATCGATGGAATAGAACTGATACGCCGTACGGCACCTCTTTATCCTGATATGAAGATAATTATCTTCAGCGGATACAGCGAGTTTGAATATGCCAAATTTGCCATGAAGATGGGTGTGGAGGATTATGTATTAAAGCCAGTAGACCCTGAGGAGTTTTCTGCGACAATTAATAAGATCATAGGTGAGCTGGATGAAATAAGTGTAAAGCATGAACAGGAGCAGGAGAGTCAGGAATATCTGGGAAAGCATTTTCTATATCAGATGGTTTATGGGAATCTGAATGAAGGAGATATTAAAAGATCTCGCGAAATTCTAGATGAGGATATTCTTGATTTTCATCGTATGATGCTTCTGGAAACGGATAAGGAATTCTTTGGGAGAATTGGAACCTCCATAGAGGATGAGATAAAGCTCTCTGTTGCAGAACAGGTAAGGTATCTCAATCTAAATTCACAGCAATGTGTTTTGTTCCTGGAACCTCAAAAGGAGTCATCAGTGGAACGCTGGGCTGTTCTTCGAAGTATAGCAGACAGACTTCTTCATATGCTGAAAACAAACTATGGAGAGACTGCCTATGTGGCAATAAGTGAATCATTTGAGCCAGGTGCTGACGGTGTGGCGGAGCATTTTAAAGCGCTGGAGGGTTTGATACAGGAGAAGTTTTATTCAACAGGTCGATATGTATTTGAAGAGACTGATGAAAATGTTAAGGAGATGGCTTCGGATATTGAAAATGATACCCTGATGAAGCAGATGAAACAGGATATCAAGATGAAGGATATCATGAACTTGAGAAAGCATTTTGATGAAATGTCTGATAAGTACACTGGGAACAATCCATACTCTCAGGTCTATGTTAAGTTTATCTTTTCTAATCTTTTGAAGGAGTTTTATGACAATATGCCGGATGCTGATGAACTTCAGCAGAGCAGGGAGATTGAGAAGATATATCTGTCGAGTACATTTGATGAGATAAAAGAGATAATGCAGGCGAATATAGATAAGCTGGAACAGATATTTGGAAAGAATCCTCAGATGATACATAGAGAGATAGAGGATATAAAACAATATATTTATGAGAACTATAACAAGGAGCTGAGCGTAAACGAGCTTGCAGAAAAAGTGTATATGGCACCGAGTTATCTGTCGTATATCTTTAAGCTTGAAACAGGTCAGAACCTTAGTAAGTTCATAAAAGCTTACAGAATGGAAAAAGCTAAGGATATGCTGGAGAATACTCATAAAAAGGTAGTGACTATCAGTAACGAAGTTGGCTATGAAAATGTGTCTTACTTTTGTCAGAGCTTCAGAGAGTATTTTGGTGTGAGTCCGCAGAAATTCAGAGATCAGGGTTAATACATGAAGTGGATTAAGAGAAAGCTGAACAACATGTCCTTCAGAAAAAAGATGCTGCTCTTTATCTTTGTGATAAGCTTTATACCACTTTTGACAATGGGTGTATTTTCCTATGTGGTATTCAGGAAGAATCTGGTGGAACGAGAGCAGAGCAACATGAGAGACTATATGTCTCAGGCTGTACTGGGCATGGAGAATAAAATAGATATATATAATAACCTGTCTGATTATATTGCTTATAATCAGACTATTTCTAATGTCATAGGATATAAGTATGACAGTTCACAGTACACAAGTTCCTTTGAGGTTTATAAGCAGCTGAGAGATTTTGTGGATCCACTTATATCAGGTGTTAAGTATTTTAACCAGGATATGGAAGCACTGACTCTATATGTGGATTCAGATATAGTGAAGCATGACAGTACGATCACTACACTGAATGAAGCGGAAGACGCTGAGTGGAAGAAAAAGCTGAGTGCGAATCAAGATAACGGGATATACTGGTTTGTAGAACCAGAGAATTCAAAGGTTTATCTTGTGAGAAATATGCCACTTCTTGCACAGCTGGAGAGTGAAGGATATCTATATATTGAAGTGGAATATGAATCAATCTTTGATATGTTTTCCAAGATGGAAAGTGGACAGTATGGAGTTGTGATATATGATGAGGATGGAGAAGAGATATATTCATTTAACTCATTTGAAACGGATAAATATATTCTTGATTCGGATGTGCTTTATGAAGGTATAAAATCTAATGATGACACCATTAGAAATAACTATAAGATAAAAGATAATAATAGAAGATTTACAGTGGTAAAAGAGGTCACCAAGGAAGGGTGGACAGCTGTAATCTATAAGCCTGACGCAGTTATCAATATGTCCATCAGAGCACTTGTAAGTGTGGTTATTGGTGTTTCGCTGGTATGTATTATCTTGTCTTCACTTATAGCGACTATAGTATCAGGAAGATTTGTGAATACTATAGAAAAAATGACGGATAACATGAAAGAGGTTGAGGCTGGAATATATGAGGTTAAGATCCATAGTGATTCTAAGGATGAGGTTGGTTCTCTGATCCGTGGTTTTGGAAATATGGTCAACAGAATCAATACGCTTATTAATGAAGTGTATAAGGGGAAGTTGTTCCAGAAGGAAGCGGAGATGAAGGCACTTCAGGCGCAGATAAATCCTCATTTTCTATATAATTCCCTGTCACTGATCAACTGGAAGGCAATAGAAGCAAAACAGCCGGATATAAGCAGGATTACACTTCTTCTTTCTAAGTTCTACAGGACATCCCTTAATAAAGGGAAAAATATTACTTCGATAAAGGATGAGATAAGTAATATTCAGTCATATATCGATATACAGTTAATGATGCATGATAATGGCTTTGATGTGGAGTATGATATTGATCACGATATCATGGAGTACTCAATTCCGAATCTTCTTCTGCAGCCTATCGTTGAAAATGCCATAGACCACGGTATTGATATGAATACTGAAAGAAGAGGGCGGCTTCAGGTTTCAGGAAAACTGATAAATGGAGAAGATATCGAGATTAAGATTTCTGACAATGGGGTTGGTATGTCGGAAGAGACGGCTCAGCAGATGCTTACTGCTAGTTCAAAAGGCTATGGTGTTAAGAATGTAAATGAGAGAATAAAGCATTTCTATGGTGATGAATATGGTATTACCGTAAATAGTGCTGAGGGAGAAGGAACAGAGATAATAATACTGATTCCTGCAATGAATATGTAGACAAGAAAACATTGGGAGAATATCCCAATGTTTTCTTATATAGTCTTTGTTTCTAAAAGAAAAATGATTCAGCATTATTATGCAGGAATATAAAATTTTATATAAAATTTCAAAGATATATAAGAATTCTAAAAAATCTTATATGTATCGAAAAAAGGTTATATAGAAGTAAAAATGGTCCAAAAGTATAATAGATATATCGAAAGGTTCGAAAAATATCTTATTGAATAGGAGAAAAAAGACATGAAAAAAATGAGTAAAGTATTCGCATGTGCAATGTCAATGGCTCTTGCAGCAAGCTGCATTACAGGTTGTGGATCATCAAATGATTCAGCAGATACAAATGCTGCTTCAACTGAGAAAGCTACTACAGCAAGTGCAGATGATGCAGAGGGAGAGAAGAAGGCATCTTCTGGAGAAGGAACAGTATATATGCTGAATTTCAAACCAGAAACTGATGAGGCTTGGCAGAAGCTTGCTTCTGACTATGAAGATGAGACAGGTGTTGAGGTTACAGTCCTTACTGCTGCAGATGGTCAGTATAACACAACCCTTCAGTCAGAGATGGCTAAGGAATCTGCACCAACAATATTCAATATTGGAAATACATCAGCAGCTCAGACATGGGATGAATACACATACGATCTAAGTGATAGTGAACTGTATTCACACCTTACAGATAAGTCGCTGGTAGTTAACTTCAATGGAAAGACAGCTGCTGTAGCAAACTGCTATGAGGCATATGGAATTATTTACAACAAGAAGATCATCAATGATTATGCAACTCTTGATAACGCAGTAGTAAAGTCAGCAGATGAGATAGACAGCTTAGATAAGCTTGAGGCAGTAGCAAAGGACATTAACGACAGAGTTGATGAGATCAATGATGAATTTGGTTATGAACTTACAGAAGCTTTTGCATCAGCAGGACTTGATGATGGTTCATCATGGAGATTCTCAGGACATCTTGCAAACCTTCCACTTTACTACGAGTTCCAGGAAGATGGCTGCGACCTTATAGCTGGTGAAGCTGAAATTGATGGAACTTATCTTGATAACTTCAAGAGAGTTTGGGATATGTATGTAGGAACATCAGCAGCTGATCCTAAGACACTTAACTCAGGTTCATATAATGCAGAAACAGAATTCGGTATGGAAGAAGCTGTTTTCTATCAGAATGGTGACTGGGAATTTGGTCCTCTTACAAATGAGGAAAATGGATACATTGTTACAGCTGATGATATCGGGATGCTTCCAATCTACTTTGGTGTTGATGATGAGAACCAGGGACTTTGCGTAGGTACTGAGAACTACTGGGCTATTAATGCTAAGGCTGGACAGGAAAATATCGATGCATCTCTTGACTTCCTTAACTGGTGCATTACATCAGATGAGGGCCGTGATGCTATCACAAACACTATGGGACTTGCAGCTCCATTTGACACATTTACAGGTGAATTTGAAACACAGAATGTATTTAAGAAGGATGCAAATAAGCTAATGGCAGATGGTAAGACTTCTGTAGCATGGTCATTCAACGCAACACCAAATGTTGATGACTGGAGATCAGATGTAGTATCAGCACTTACAGCTTACACTGACGAATCAGGTGACTGGGATGCAGTAAAAGAAGCATTTGTAACTGGCTGGGCTGATCAGTGGAAACTCGCTGAAGAAGCACGCGATTAGTTTTTAAGAGAGGTAAGACTATGGAAAGGTCCACTAAGAAATACTGGCCAATATTTGTCTTCCCGACAATGGCAGCATTTATGATGGGTTTCATAATACCATTTGTGTACGGAATATTCTTATCATTCTGTAAGTTCACAACGGTTGTGGACTGGAAATGGGTTGGACTTAAGAATTATGCCAAGATAATTGTTGTAAATGGAAAGCTGGATAAAAACTTCCTTCACTCACTCTGGTATACATCATTATTTACTGTTGTAACAGTAGTGGTTATAAATGTTGTTTCATTTGCAATAGCGCTTCTTCTTACAAGAGGTCTTAAGGGAACTAATCTTTTTAGAACAGCGTTCTTTGTTCCAAACCTTATAGGTGGTATCGTGCTCAGTTATATATGGCTCATGATATTCAACAGTGTACTGCAGAATTATTCTCAGACTATAGTAAGTACACAGTGGCATGCATTTTGGGGAATGGTCGTAGTAGTTTCATGGCAGCAGATTGGATATATGATGGTTATCTATATTGCAGGTATTCAGAATATTCCAAATGATGTTGTTGAGGCTGCAATGATTGACGGAGCAACCCCATGGCAGCTTCTCACAAGAGTTAAGATTCCTATGCTGATGCCAACTATTACGATATGTACTTTCCTGACACTCACTAATGGCTTCAAGCTGTTCGATCAGAACTTTGCTCTTACAGGTGGTAATCCTGGTAAACTAAGCCAGCTTCTTGCACTTAATATTTATGACACAATGTATGGCTCTACCGGATGGCAGGGAGTAGGTCAGGCGAAGGCAGTAATATTCTTCATCCTTGTTGCAGCTATTTCACTGATTCAGAATAGAATCACAACAAGTAAGGAGGCTGTATAAGTATATGAAAAATAAGAAAAAGACTTCCAATGTATTGACTACCATATTTATGGCTGTTCTTTCGCTTGCGTGGGTAGCACCGTTATTAGTAGTAATACTTAATTCATTTAAGAAGAAAGCGTATATATTTAAAAATCCATTTGGCATAAGTTCAAAACCTCTGTCTGCAGGATATGAAAGATGGAGTCATGGAATAGAAAAGTGTTTTGCAGGACTGCTGAATTATCAGAATGCTTTTAAGAAAACTGATATGCTTCACTGTTTCGGCTGGTCTCTATTCATAACAGTAGGTTCGGTAGTGCTTATCATTCTATGTACATCGATGTGTGCCTGGTATATTACGAGAGTATGCAATAAAATTACAAAAGCTATTTATATACTATGTTTGTTTTCTATGGTAGTGCCATTTCAGATGGTAATGTTTACACTATCAAAATTTGCTAATATTCTTCACCTTGGAAACCCTCTTGGAATAATATTTGTATACCTCGGCTTTGGTGCAGGACTGGCGGTGTTCATGTTTACGGGCTTTGTAAAAAGCATACCTATTGAAATAGAAGAGGCGTCATATATAGATGGATGTAGTCCACTTCAGACATTTTTCCTGGTGGTATTACCTATCTTAAAGCCAACTGCAATTACAGTAGCTATTCTTGAGGCAATGTGGATATGGAATGATTACCTCCTTCCTAGTCTTGTGCTTAATGTAAATAAATACAGAACTATCCCAATTGCAATACAGTATCTTAAGCAGAGTCACGGACAGATTGACTGGGGTGCAATGATGGCAGCGCTTGTTATAGCAATTATCCCAATAGTTATATTCTATATGATCTGTCAGAAGAGTATAATCAAGGGTGTAACAGCAGGAGCAATAAAGGGATAGGATATATAAACTTTTAAATCAAATACAAATAAGGTACAATTGATATGAATTTATCGTTGTACCTTTTTGTGTATATTCTGGTCATGCGAATTATAACAGCAATAAATGACTTGAAGAGCCGTAAGACTGCGTTAGCAGGCTTGTTCAGCGACTGCATGACCGGTACAGTAATAGAACAGTAATATAGTATTATATAAAGGTTGTAATAATGAAAAGAAGAAATATATTATCACTTGTTTTGGCGGTACTGCTTATTTTTTCTATGAACGGATGCAGTGACAATGCCGGGGGAAAAGAGAACGGCGAAGTGCTGAATCAGGAAGAATATGAACAGCAGCTTCTGGAAGCTGAGACGACGCCATATGGAAAATATCCAGAAACGATATATTATTCTCTAGGCAAGGTGACTGGAGATAATAATTCCAATATGCCTGCTGGTGATACTTATGAGAATAATGAGTATACCAGATATCTTCTTGATAAGATAAATGTTCAGAACAGAAATGCATTTGAAGGAAATGAATATAATGATTACGATAAGCAGGCTGAAATGGCTATAAATACCAGGGATATTCCGGATATTATGGTGGTCAGTGATTATGAGACTTTAAAGGAAGTTGTTGAAGCAGACCTGGTTGAGGATCTGACAGAAGTATATGAAAAATGTGCAACTTCAAGAATTAAGGAAATATATGACAGCTACGGAGATGATGTTCTGAGTACAGCTAAGTTTGATGGAAAACTTATGGCTATTCCAGAGACCAGTATCTCATCAGGACCTAGCCTCATCTGGCTCAGAAAGGACTGGATGGATAAGCTTGGACTTGAAGATCCAGAGACGCTGGAAGATGCACTGGATATTGTCAGAGAATTTATAACTAAGGACCCAGGGGAAAATGGTCCTGGTAATACTGTGGGGCTTGTGTGTGATGAGGCACTTACCGGTGACACAGGTTATGCCTATGAATATCAGCTGGATATGATATTCTCCAGTTTTGGAGCTTATCCTAAAGAGTGGATAGAAAAGGATGGAGAAATAGTTTATGGTTCGGTGCAGCCAGAAGCCAGAGAGGCACTTATTAAAATCCATGAGCTTTATGAAGAAGGAGTAATAGATAATAGTTTTCTTTTTAGAACAAAGAGTAATATTATTGAACTGATCGAGGACGGTCAGTGTGGTTCATTTTTCGGTCCGTGGTGGGCTCCTAATAATCCTCTCTGTGATGTGAAAGCAAGTAATCCAGATGCAGACTGGAGACCATATCTTGTTTCAACGGATGGAAATCCGAAGGGGAAGATATCCTACGCATCCCAGAAATGTGTAGGAAAATATGTAGTGGTAAGAAAAGGATTTGAGCATCCGGAGATTGCAGTAAAAATTATTAGTGTTCTTTATGATCAAGCCAGATACGAGGCTGAAGATGCCGATGGAATAAAAATGTATTATGAGATGAATGTTTCACCAACAGCATATCCACTGACGATAAATGTGGATTATAAGGATGCGTTGAATAGATGCTATAACGATATTACAATGGCAATGAGTGGTGATAAGAAGGAATCTGAACTTCCAATTCTCGAAGCCTCCTATTATAGTATTTGTAAGGATTATGATTCTAAGAAAGACCATACACCAGAAGAGTGGGCGGCATATTCTTCCAGGATAACAGCACTTGGTCTTATCTCAGAGGCAGAAGATTCCAGAAGGATTGATGAGGTGGAAGCGCTTTACTTTGGGGAGACTGAAACGATGAAAACCAAGTGGTGGAGTCTTAAGGAATCTGAGAAAGAGATATATCTTCAGATCGTAACAGGAGATAAGAATATAAGCTACTTTGATGTCTTTGTAAATAAATGGAAGACTGGTGGTGGCAATAAAATAACTAGAGAAGTTAATGAAGAACTGTCTGATTAATTCCAAAGAACCCAGAGATAATAAAAAACTGTCTGGGGCGCAGGATATGTAGTAGAAAATGTAGTAGAAAATGTAGTGGAAAATGTAGTAGAAAATGTGGTAGACAAAATTTGATGGGAGATTAGAGAATGCATTTTGTTGATGCGAAAGGAATTCTAACTAGTAATAATGGTCTTACTGGAATGAATATATATCGTGGATGTTCTCATGGATGCATTTACTGCGATAGTCGAAGCAAAGTTTATCAGTTCACTCATCCATTCGAGGATATCGAGGTAAAACAGAATGCTCCGGAGCTTTTAGAGAAGGCACTTCGATCAAAGAAGAAAAAGTGTATGATAGGAACTGGTGCAATGTCTGATCCATATATGCATTGTGAAGAGCAGCTTCGTCTCACCAGGAAATGTCTGGAGGTGATTCGACAGTATGAGTTTGGTATAGCAATTCAAACTAAGTCTGACCTGATACTTGAGGATATTGATCTATTGGATGAGATTAATAAATCGACTAAGGCAGTAGTACAGATGACACTTACAACCTACGATGATGATCTGTGTAAGAAGCTGGAACCTAATGTGTGTAATACAAAGCGCCGTATTGAAGTATTAGAAAAGATGCAGGAAAGAGGTATACCTACATTTGTATGGATGACGCCAATACTTCCCTTCATAAATGATACAGAAGAAAATGTTCTAGCTATTCTTAAAGAGTGTTCCAGAGTTGGAGTGAAGGGAGTTATCGACTTTGGTATGGGACTTACACTTAGGGAAGGTGACAGAGAATACTACTACGAAGCGCTGGATAAACATTTTCCTGGAATGAAGATGAGGTATATAGAAACCTATGGAAATGCATATGAACTTCCCAGCCTAAACAGTGATAAGCTATTAAAGCTGTTACATACATTCTGTAAAGAGAATAGTATGATGTCCAATCCGTATGAATGTTTTAAGTATATAAATGAACTGCCGGATAAATATCCGCAGATGAGTATATTTGATCTGTTAGACGAATAAATGTCATTTGACCAGTATGTTATCAAATGATACTTTATAAAAAAAGAGAATGGAGCGGGATATGGATTATAAGGTACTTATGATAGATGATGATGAGCTTATTGCTCGTTCAACATCAGACTATTTTAATATTGTTGGGGTTAAGACTGCATATGTTACAAGCTATGATGCAGCCATAGAATTTCTAGAAAAAAATGAGGTGTCATTGCTGCTGCTGGATATAAATCTGGGAGACAAGTCAGGCTTCGAGCTTTGCAGGAAGGTGCGTGAATCTTACGATATGCCTATATTTTTTATTAGTGCCAGGACCAGTGATGACGATGTTCTGATAGCACTTAACATCGGTGGGGATGATTATATAAAGAAGCCATACACACTGAACATTCTTCTCGCCAAGGTTAAGGCAGTGTTGGCTAGATATGATAAAGCAAAAGAGGATGCGAAAAACGCAGCTAAGAATGTGGCGAGTATGAATGTATCTGCAGCGTCTGAATCGGGAAGTAATAATAGCAAGATAATACTAAGAGATGGAGTATATCTTGATACAGCTCTTCATAAGCTAGAGATAGATGGAAAAACAGAAGAATTAAGAGCTATGGAGTATAAGCTTCTTCTATATCTTCTGGAAAATTCAGGAAGAGTCATAACTCGTGACGAGCTCTTCGATAATGTATGGGGTGATGACAACACCTGCGACGGAACCATCACTGTTCATATACGTCACATCCGTGAGAAGATAGAGGTCGATCCAAAGAATCCCGAGATAATTAAAACTGTCTGGGGCGTTGGATATGTAGTTGAGAAGGATATCAGAGAAGTGTAGAGGACAATATGAAAAGCTATATCAAAATAGTAGCAGTGGTAGCGTTAGTATATCTAATCGGAGTAATCCTTCTTATTATCTTTACAGGTAACCTGACCTCCAGAAATAATGGTACAAAGGGTGAAGTATCTGCCTTAAATGATATTGCAAAAACAGCCGAATCAAACCAGGCTGATCTATCTGTAATGGATGCTTATAGCTACGGTTTTGATTATGTAATAGTGGATATGACACAGGACATTTTGTACACGAATTCTTCCAGAGATTTGAGTAAGGAAAAAATTACAGTAGAAACTGCCATACAGAATCGCTATCCATATATATATCTAAAAAGTGGAGACAAAATCTGGGGATGTCTT
The DNA here is from genome assembly GCA_902783605.1 of uncultured Lachnospiraceae bacterium. Taxonomy (GTDB): domain Bacteria; phylum Bacillota; class Clostridia; order Lachnospirales; family Lachnospiraceae; genus Eubacterium_Q. The sequence continues at coordinate 3,471 of CACZRU010000062.1, read as the reverse complement.
ATTGAACTGGATGATGGCCTGAGTAGTGTCAGAAGGATACGAAATCGTTTTATTGTTGGAATAAGTCTGGCAGGTCTAGTGATTATCCTGGCAATGGCAGGATTTGGATTATACATCAATCAAAATGTAATAGCTCCATTTAGGAATATGAAAGACTTTGCTGGCAAGGTGGCGCAGGGAAACCTGGATGAACCACTTGCTATGGACAAGGGAAATATGTTTGGTTCATTTTCTGAAAGCTTTGACATAATGAGAGAAGAGCTGGCTCAGTCTAGAAAGAGAGAACTTGAGCTTCAGAAGAAGGAAAGGGAGCTGGTGGCATCCCTTAGTCATGATCTTAAAACCCCAGTGACAGGAATAAAGCTGACAGCGGAACTAATGCAGATGCGCCTCTCGGTTAAGAAGGAGCAGGAAAATAAATTTATTAGTTCGGAGGAGATTGATGTCCTATCCACAGATGCTGAGGGGATCCGCCAGAAGGCTGAACAGATAGATGCTCTTGTAAGTGACCTCTTTGCTTCAACCCTTGATGATCTTGGAGAATTTAAGGTTACAGTAAATGATGAAGATTCATCGGTTATTACTAGCTTGGTAGAAAGCTACGATAATAAAAAACTTGTTACTACTGAAGAGATTCCGAAGGTAGTATTAAGTATAGATAAAAACAGGATGGGACAGGTTATAGGAAATATCATTTCCAACTCCTATAAATATGCAGACACCAGGATAGATATATCATACAGGCTGTCGGAAGGTTATCTGGAAATGGAGATAAAAGATCAAGGACCTGGAGTTCCTTCAGAAGAACTAGATCTTATTACTAATAAGTTCTACCGAGGTAAGAATTGGCAGGACACTGATAAAGATGGAAATGGCCTGGGACTCTATATAGCAAAGACACTTATGCAGAAAATGAATGGTGATCTTGTGGCTGAGTCAGATGGAGATGGTCTCTCAGTTACGCTGATAATCCCACTTAGTTAACATAACATTAGTTTAGAATTTTTTAACAATTTTACAACATCGTTTTAAGGAACTTAATTTAGAAGTCATATATACTACTTTCAGATGATGAAAAAAAGAAAGGAAATAGTATATATGGCTTCTTCTATTTTAAAAACAGAAAAACTTTGTAAGTCATTTTCAAATGGTGGCAGACAGCAGCATGTAATTAAGAACTTAGATATGGAAATAATCGAAGGCGACTTCACAGTAATAATGGGAGCGTCAGGATCTGGAAAGTCCACACTTCTATATGCACTTTCAGGAATGGACAAACCATCAATGGGAAAGGTGCTCTTTGGAGATACAGAGATTCAGGACTATTCAAATGATGAGCTGGCAGTATTCCGTAGAGGTAATTGTGGTTTTGTCTTCCAGAGTGTTTATCTCCTTGAGAATCAGACGATCCTGGATAATGTGCTGACAGGAGCTCTGATCGTTCAGAAGAATTCGCCTGAGCTTGTTAAGAAAGCAAAGAACCTTCTTGATAAGGTTGGAATCAAGAGTGATATGTGGAATAAGTATCCCAATCAGTTATCAGGTGGTGAGGCTCAGCGAGTAGGTATCGTAAGAGCAGTCATAAATGATCCGAAGATACTCTTCGCAGATGAGCCTACGGGACAGCTTAACTCAGCATCTGGACAGGATGTTCTCGATATTTTTTCAGAGGTCCATAAGAAAGGTCAGTCAATCGTAATGGTAACCCACGATTTAAAGACCGCACTTAGAGGTACAAGAGTAATATTCCTCCGAGATGGTGGAATCGACGGTGAATATAGAATGCCAATCTACGGCACAGATGACAATAAGGAACGCCGTGCAGGTTTACAACAGTTCCTAGATCAGATGGGATGGTAAAGACCGCGATTTCGAAGAAATCGTGTGGAGCGAAGCGACCAGCAAGCCACAGTGCCATGCAGGCACTTGGGTGCCTGTATGGGCAGGTGGCGTTAAGCTAGAAGGTCAAAAGGAGAAACAATGAAAATATTTAGATTATCACTATTCAACTTAAAAAAGAACAAGAAGGAAGCTGTCGCAATCATCCTCCTTACTCTTGTGTCCACAATGATGCTTGGTCTGTTCTTTGCCAATACATCAAGAATCAGTTCTGCATTTGATACAAGCTTCGAGGAAAGTGGAAGCAAGAATAATATAGTTTATTTAGAAGAAAAGGAATATAGGGACGCATATAGGACAGTTCTGGAAGAAAATTATAAGGCGCTGAACTTAGAAGAAACCAGACTTCAATTTGTTTTTGGAATTAATGTTATCAGAAATGGTGAAAAGATAAGTTATGGATTATGGTTTATTACTGAGGAAAATGATAAGAAGATAGAAGACTATGAAATGATTGAGTCTTTATCAGATGGTGAGACAAACGGATTAGAACATCCAATATGGCTTCCAGGATATTGTAAATATAACCTGGGATATAAGCTCGGAGAATCATTTGATATGGAATACCTTGGGAAGGAGTATCCATTCACTATAGCGGGCTTCTATAATTCGGGATTTATGAATAATTCCGAACCCAAGTGTGTTGTAACCAAAAATGATTATAAAAAATTAGCTGAGATAACTAATACATATGTTCTTCTGGCTTTTGACAGTGATTCGGATTATGACTTTCAAGAATATTCAGATAAATGTCGTGCTGAGTCTGGTGAAGATATAAAATCCGTTACTGGAGAAACTAAAGAAGGGTGCAGTGCTAATGACAGTCAGTTTCTGATGATGTTTCTCTATATAGGAGTTAGTGTATCACTTATAACCTTTATAGCGTCGATCTTTATGATTAGAAATAAGATATCAAATGATATCGATGATCAGTTGCAGCAGATAGGTGTCCTGGAGGCGCTGGGTTATAAAGGTGGAGAGATATCACTTAGCTATGTGGGTGAATATATTATCTCGGCCGGTATAGGAACTATTCTTGGTGGAGTGATTGCTGCGATAATAACTCCGTTCGCAAACACAGCGATAAGTGTAATGCTTGGTAGAGCAGTAACTTCAAGCGGAGACTTAATATTAATTATCCCTGTGGCACTGTTTGTACTTGCTGTCATTTTACTTTTTGCACTTGCAAAGGCAAGAAAAATAAAGAAATATCCACCGGTTATAGCATTTCGTAAGGGTATTAAAACCCATAGTTTTAAGAGAAATGTTCTTCCGATGGATAAGCTAAAAGGAAATGTAAATTTCAGGATTGCTTTTAAGGAAAGTCTTAAAAATATAAAGACTCAGCTGGGCGTAGGTGTTTGTATAGTACTATCCGGTATAGCTCTGGTATTTGGTGTTCTGAATTATGATTTTTTCAGAGTCGGAACATCTGCATTTTCATCTATAACCGGTATGGAAGAACCTGACCTTGTGATTACTCTAAATTCGGGTATTGATGCTTATAAGTTTAGCGATGAGATGCGGGAGATGCCTGAAGTCAGAAAGACACAGGTAACATATGATTGGCTT
>CACZRU010000061.1 GCA_902783605.1 uncultured Lachnospiraceae bacterium | reverse complement strand
TGTACGAGGAAGACCTGCATTTGGATTTACTACGATAGGAACTGATGCAACCTCCACCAGTCTTTCTACCATAGGAATCATAAGGTCGGGCCCCATACCGCAGTTCATTCCCAGGGCATCAACCCCCAGACCTTCCAGCATAGCAACGGTAGAATCCACATTTCCACCTGTCAGCATCTTACCCTTCTGGTCGTATACCGTTGTTACGATTATAGGTAAGTCCGTATATTCCTTTGCAGCCAGAACCGCAGCCTTAGCCTCATAGCTGTCGCTCATGGTCTCGATAAGTATAAGGTCGCCACCTGCCTTCTCACCAGCAGACATAACCTCACCGAACACCTCTACTGCCTTATCAAAGGACAGATCTCCCATTGGTTCAAGAAGCTTGCCTGTCGGGCCAATATCAACAGCAATATATGCATCTTCCCTTCCGGTATTCTCTATAGCTTTCTTCGCCAATTCAACGGCAGCAGTCATCAGTTCCTCAACTCTTCCCGGAAACTTGAAGCTGTTAAGTCCGAAGGTATTAGTATTGAAAATATCTGAACCAGCTTTAAGATAGCCTTCATAAAGCTGCATTATCACATCAGGATGATCCACATTCCATGTTTCCGGAAGTTCACCTCCCTGGAGTCCATGTTCCTGCAAAAAAGTACCTGTTCCACCATCGCAGAACAGCCACTCCTTACCTAGTCTTTCTCTTAAATCTTTCTTCATAACTTGATTTCTTTCTTATTATTTACTTATGACACTTATATGACATACGGATTGCTCCATTTTCTTCGAAAATTCTCGCAATCCTTAAAACACTTATGTCATTATATCATTTCATATGGATATATGAAACTGAGAAAATACGCAAAAAGGGACAGGTTCAAAATAGCCCCGTCCCCTTTTACACCATGTAATTTTTTTCTTTTTATGAATCGAAGAAATGCTGTCCGTCGTCTGTTACAAGTCTCTCAGCTTTTGGATATTCGAAGATTTCATCATTGTCTGCATTTGCCTCAAGATATGCAGCAAACTCATTTGCGTAATACTTTGCCATTTCAAGATTATGCATACGGTAGTATCCGCAGTTTTCTGCAGTGGTACCAGGTACTTCCTCTACTGCATCTACTGACTTAAATGCACCAAGCAGGAGCTTATGTATTTCCTTTGGAGCACGGTTACCTTTAAGTATGAGATAAAATCCTGTAAGGCATCCCATTGGTCCCCAGTATATAACCTCATTCTTCCATTCTTCATCATTGCGAAGATATGTTGCGATAATATGCTCAAGTGAATGCATTGCCAGAACATCAATTACTGGTTCTCTGTTAGGTTTTTTTAGCCTTATATCATAAGTAGTTACAAAATATTCACCTAACTGATCAACTCTACTTGTAAATATACCTGGCACAATTCGTGTATGGTCTACTGAAAAGCTTTGTATTAATTCCATTTCTTTTTCTCCTTCTACTATCTTTCTAATATAGCCAATTTATAAGCTAACTAGATATCTTTTCATGTCATTCAGATAAACATCCCAGACAATAATCTAAAATTTTTATACGCTGATGATTATACTACACCACATATCAAATTCCAAATACATATTACCTATAATATATGCAAATGAACCTGCCCCATTAACACATCAGCTTCTTGAGTAAGCACATTTTCCAGCCATGCTGCACTGCTCGCATCCACTTCTTTCGCAGTTTGAATCTATCTCTGTCAGTCCTACTACTGCAGTAATAGATTTTGTTGGTGTCATGAGCAGACTGTCTGACAGCGTGATTCCAACCTTCTTCGGCATTTCAAGAATTCGTTCAAAATCCTTCTGAACCTCAAGCGGAAAGTCTCCATATCCAGGAGAAAACCTTGGTCTTGCAAAGAGTCCGCGCTCTTTAGCTTCATTTACTATCTTCTCGTTTATCTCGTCACACCAGGCTTCTGCCATCGCAGCACCAACTGCCTGATAGGTGTAGGCCTTCAGCATATCGCGAACTTCTGCTTTTCTTACCAGCATATCAGGTGCCGGACCAAGAGTTACTGCCATAAGCACTATCTCTGCACAGCTGTCAAGATTCTTCAGGAGGTTTCCGGAATTCACCTTGATTCCGGCAAATTCGCAGGAAACATTTTTCTCCTTACGATTCTCCTCCGGAATAAACTTATAGCTGAACTTCCATTCGATTGGAAATGTCTTATAGGTATACTTTGGATTAACCTGCTCCTGCATCTCCTCTAGACACTCATCTATCCTCTTACTAACCTCTTCATCTATTTGCTTGATACCATTATATCCCAGGTATCGTTCTATTTCTTTTCTCTTTACTTCTATCATATCATTGTTCCTCTTTATATGTTGCTATAATCCTCAGCACAGAAAATCAGTGCATTAATACTTTAACACTAAACTCCACCAATTTCCAATCAAAATAAAAGAGAGTCCGCTCATGTTACAAGCAAACTCTCTAATTATTTTATTAATGCTTTTTTAACTAGCTTTTATAACTAGCCTTTATAACTAGCTTCTATAACTAGCCTTTATAACTAATTCCTATATTCTACAGATCATAGTACATTGCAAATTCCATAGGATGTGGAACCTTAGCAATTTCTCCTGCCGTTATCCTGTATCTCTTGATAAGAAGCTGGATGAGTGTTTCTGGGAATACTCCACCAGCTGTAAGATAATCATGATCAGCTTCAAGCTCTCTGATTGCCTCTTCTAGGCTTGCAGGAAGTCCTGAAAGCTTAGCCTTCTCTTCTTCTGAAAGATTATAAAGATTGAAGTCATATGGTCCCCAGCCTCTCTCATGTGGATCAATCTGATTCTTGATTCCATCGAGACCAGCCATAAGAATTGCTGCATAAGCAAAATATGGATTACATGTAGCATCAGGATTACGAAGCTCAAATCTCTTTGTCTCAGGTGTCTTAGCATAAGCAGGAATTCTGATAACTGCTGAACGGTTACTCATAGCATAACCGATGGTAACAGGTGCCTCAAATCCAGGAACAAGTCTCTTGTAAGAATTTGTTGAAGGATTTGTGATTGCACAAAGTGATCTGGCATGTGACAGCAGACCACCCATGAACCAATGAGCCTCTTTACTCAGCTGAGCATATCCTTTCTCATCATAGAATACTGGCTGTCCGTCCTTAAAGAGATGCATATGAACATGCATACCATTTCCAGCCTCTGAAGCAAGTGGCTTTGGCATAAATGTAGCTGTAATACCATCCTTAACCGCCTCATTCTTTATTACATATTTTGCAGACATAGTATCGTCAGCAAGCTTCAGCATGTCACCAAGCTCAACCTCAATTTCCATCTGTCCGCTTCCACCAACTTCTGCATGGTGATATTTTACATCTACGCCCCAATCAGCCATCGCAAGACACATCCTGCTCCGAAGATCATTTCGAATATCTGTTGGCAGTGGATTATGATAACCAGAGCCCGGAAGAACCTGATATCCATTGTTGTTATTTATATCTCCAGAAGCATAGGCTGCCTGTGATGTATTAATAACAGTAAACATATCGAAATAATCTGTGCTGTAACGAACCGAATCAAAGAGATAGAATTCGTACTCAGGTCCGATGATCATCTGATCGGCAACACCGAGCTCCTTCATATATTCCAGAGATCTGATTGCAACATTTCTTGGATACTGATCAAACGGAAGATTCTTTGGTAGATTGATAACCCTTACATCACCAATCATAGAAAGCGTAGGAATAGATGTATATGGATCTATTACTGCTGAATCAAGAACAGGGATAAATACCATATCGCTGTTTTCAATCTTTGCATAACCATAATTACTTGCATCAAATCCGATTCCAAGCTCCATTGTATCCTCTGTAAGCCTCTCTGCCGGAATACTCAGATGACGCCAGCGGCCATCAATATCCGTAAGCTTGAAATCCACCATCTGGATTCCCTTCTCTTTGATTAAATCTTTAATGTCTTGAAGCGTTTTCCCCATAGCATACCTCCTAATTTTATTTGTGAGATACTTCCTCACTAGTACTATTGATAAAACCCCAACCCATTCTAACATAATAATCTTAAAAAGTCGACACGACATACACTAATTATTAGGAGCTCAAACTTAATAATATTAAGTTTCCGCCAGAAATATGGCGAATGAGGAGAAAAACAAAAAAGGTCACGCATCAGAAACACCGACCCGTGACCTTCTTAGTGATTTTTTATCTAATTATTTATCTTGTAATTTATCTGGCAAAATCCTTCCCCAGAATATTCGAGAGATTATCCATAATAGCCTTAGCAACATCCGGCTTATTCATTGAGTAAACATGAACATTTGTGATTCCATTTGCATAGAGGTCTATAATCTGATCCGTAGCATAAGCAATTCCTGCCTGCTTCATGGCATCAGGATCATTTCCAAAATAATCCACCAGGCTCTTAAATCTCTGTGGCATAAATGAACCAGAAAGCTTTATAGCTCTTGCCACCTGATTCGCGTTTGTAATAGGCATGATTCCTGGAATTACAGGACATGTCACTCCAACCTCTCTGATCTTATACATAAAGTTGAAGAACAGGTTGTTATCAAATACCATCTGAGTTGTGAGGAAATCGGCCCCTGCATCCACCTTATCTTTAATATGAAGAAGATCATCCTTCTGATTAACGCTTTCAGGATGCACTTCTGGATAGCAGGCAACACCAATACAGAAATCCCCACTCTCCTTCAGCTCTCGTACCAGTTCAGTAGCATGCTGATATTCCCAGGTTGAAGGATCTGTCTTTTCAAGTTCAGGCGTCAGGTCACCACGAAGTGCCATAACATTTTTGATTCCCAGCTCCTTCATCTCCTCTATCTTCTGGTGTACCATTTCCTTACTAGAAGATACGCAGGTCAGATGCGCCAGAGTCGGAACATTATACTTATCCTTAATATTCTTAGCCATCTCCATTGTATAACGGCTGGTTCCACCACCCGCACCGTAGGTTACACTCATAAATGCAGGATGGCATGCTGCAATATCTTCTGCAGCCTGCATTACACTTTCAAATGAGCTTTCCTTCTTTGGAGGAAAAACCTCAAAGGAAAGAGACATATTTCTTTTGTTCAGAATATCAATAATCTTCATACTACTACCTCTTGATTATACACATTTTTTTCATATACAAGCTTCTTCTTAAACAGGCCATTCAATAAACAACCTTTCTATCATCTAACACTTCTTTATATCTCAGTCATCAACTGCTTGATCTCATCCACCTCAAACTTATAATCTGAATTACAGAAATCGCAGTGCATTGTGATTGGCTGTCCGTCATCTATTATAGACTGCAGCTCCTTACGACCGATACTGATGAGAGCCTTTGTCACTCTCTCACGGCTGCAGTTACATTTATACTGCACAGTTCTTTTTTCCTCTATGGTGATGTCAGTTCCAAATACCTCTTCACCCAGGATACTTCTCACCATATCTTCTACAGTCATTCCCTTATCAAAATACTCAGTTACAGACTTAACCTTTGCGATACTCTCTTCAAGCTTTGATATAGTTTCTTCAGATGCAAATGGAAGCAGCTGGATTATGAATCCTCCTGCATGCTTGATGCTGTAGTCAGTATCTACAAGAACTCCAAGACCAACTGATGTAGGAATCTGCTCACTCTCTGCAAAGTAATAGGTCAAGTCGTCACCAATCTCACTGGTCATAAGTGCTGTAGTACCTACATAAGGCTCCTTCAGTCCCTCGTCACGGATAACAGTCAGAACACCAAGTCCTACAGCCGAAGCAACATCCAGATGCTTATTAGGCTTCAGCGGAAGCTCCACATTATTATTGTAAATGATGCCTTTCACATTGGACTTTGCATCTGCAGTTACAGTAATGCTGTGAATAGGACCATTTCCCTCTACCTTAAGAGTAAGAACATCTGTATCATTCTTGCACATGGAGCCCAT
>CACZRU010000060.1 GCA_902783605.1 uncultured Lachnospiraceae bacterium | reverse complement strand
TGTTCATGGTTATCATGAAGAAGGTACAATCACAACTCCATTCGATATGAGAGTTCAGAATAAGATTGACCGTTTCAACCTTGTAATTGCTATGATCAACCACCTTCCATCACTTGGAAACAAGGGAGCATTCCTTGTACAGAAGATGAAGGACAAGCTTGTTGAGCATAAGACATACATCCATGATGTAGGTATCGATATGCCAGAAGTTGCTGAATGGCAGTGGACAGGACTTAAGTAAAAAGGACTTAAGTAAATAAACTTAAGCAAATGGACTTAAATATACGATTTTAAACATAAAGATTTAAACATAATAATTTAAACAATTATTCAAAAAGCCTTGCAAGTAATCAAATCACTTGCAAGGCTTTTAAATTTAAACACCAGCAGAACTCATTTTCAAACTGCTTTTTTACCACTTATTATTATTCTGACTAGCCTGAAGAATCTTTATAAATCGTACTACTGTTTTTACATTCTCAATAAATCTCTTAACTTTATTCTTAGCTCTAACAAATATGTTTTCTTTTTTTGCATTTCTTCTTACATTTCTTTTATCACTTCTGGCTTCATAAACATCTTCCTGTTTCTGCATAGTCTGAGAACTCTGACCAGCTAAAACAACCTTATGCTGACCGGTAGAATTACGATATATTTTAAATCCGGATTTTTTAAGTTCATCGCATCTATCAATGTACTTACTGATCTCAAATTCATATAATCTATCCAATTCCTGTGAAATACTATCTAAGTTCAATTTTATTCCTCCTGTTATCTATCTAAAACTCTTTAGGTATTCCTTATGTTCATCAGTTACTCTATAACTCTCCACTGCTTTCTGTATAGCCTTCTTATGTACCCATTCATCCAGCTCTCGCCCTTCAATATATTTGACAGCTTCATCATACTGCTTTGCTAGAGCTGTTGCAAAGTACCATGCGACCATCATTTTAAGATAATAATCATCGCCCTTTTTCGAGGCCACAAGTTTTAAATACTCCTTCTTAAAATCCTCTCCGAGAAATTCATTCATCAGCATACGAATTCCAAATCGAGCAGTATATACATGATCTGAGGCTACCCATTTCTTTATATATGGTAGCAGTTTCTCATGATTCTTCTTGAATGACTTAGGCGTCGCCTGATCTGACACAGGCCAGCAGTCGACATACGGCAGAAACTCTTCAACCTTCTTAACACAAATATCAAAATCCTTTATCATTGCGATTATAAAGAAATGAACAAGATTCTCCTCATAATACTTATGTGGCAGTTCTTTTATAAACTCCTCCCATTCTTCCCCAGCATAAACTTCCTTTGCAATCCGTCTCATCTCAGGAGTTCTTACACCTATGATAAGCTCTGGTGATATATTGGGAACAAGCTTTGCTTGAAACTCTTTATACTGGTCGTCCTTTACTTCCAGCAGTCTATCAATAACTTTCATAATGGCCTCCGGTTCATGTTTACACCTAGGTTTCAATGATTCTAAGTCACTTTCCCTTCAAATATGCATCAATACGCATCAACCATATACATAATAGCCGACCATATGTCCCTATGCAAGTTCTTCATTTATTTAAAGTCATTCATTTACTTAAAGTCATTTAAATTTATTTAATTCTTTTATTTTTCTCCTAATCCCATTTATTCTTCAGATTCTTCTTATAAGCCTTTGCCCATTTTGAAATTTCTTTCTTCTTAGCATAGTTTCGTGTATTTTCTCTTCCGAGATTCTTGTAAAGAATTAATCTTTCTTCTGATAATTCTCCACTTTCAATGGCAGCTTTAATTGCACATCCCGGTTCTGTATCATGCTTACAATCACTAAACTTACACCTTGATTCAAGTTCAAGAATATCCGAAAATGTACTATCTATCCCATCTTCAACATTTGCCATACCAACCTCTCTCATACCAGGCGTATCGATGATGGAAACTCCATTATTCAACATAATAAGCTGTCTGTGAGTTGTAGTATGCCTTCCCTTAGAATCATCTTCTCTGATTTCGGAAGTTTTCATCACATTCTCACCAACAATTGCATTAATAAGCGTCGACTTTCCAGCACCCGAGGAGCCCAGAAGACATATGGTTTTTCCAGAATCAAAGTACTCCTCAAGTTCATCTAGTCCGATATTATAAATAGCTGAAATAGCATGGACTCTGACCTTTTCAGAAATCCCTTCCACCTCTCTTATATATCTTCCAACATTGTTACAAAGATCTGATTTTGTAAGTATGACGATTGGAATAGAATTCCCTTGAAGAACTATACTTACATATCTTGCAATACGATTATAACTATAATCATCATTGAGCGATGTAACTATAAATGTATAGTCAACATTTGACACCATATACTGCATAACTCCAGTCTTTGCCTGATCAGGTCTCTGTAGAAATGATTTCCTCTCACTTACAGAAACAATCATAGAATCTCCTTGCTGGTTGTATATAAATGTTACATAGTCTCCCACAACCGGAAAGTTCTCTGAATTCTCCATACACTCTTTATAAAATGAGCCCTTAAGCTTTGCAGGCAGTTCCTGCTCACAATATCTGATGGTATAGCTGTTTTTATTGACTTCAGAAATCCTTCCAAGTCTTTCATTTCCATTTTGAGTATTTTCGTTTTTAATAACATCATTTTGGGTATTTTCGTTTTGAGTAATATTTTTATTCATTTTTATCTCCATTCTATAATCTAATTTATCAACAAAAATCTTTTATAGTATGAAGACCGCAGAAAAAAAGAAAACCGCGACTAAAGAGCCACGGTCATATAATCAAAATAGATACAATATTTAAAGAATAGTCATCTTAATATTTTACTCTTTAAACATTACATAGACTTAACCGAGGTCATCATACTATATTCAGTTACAATCTCTCTTTTAATTACAAACATTAATGATTACCTCGCTTTCTTCTAGAATTAATACTCTCAAATATTATCTTATATTATTATAATTGTCAACAAAATATGATTTACTTCCACTCTATATATGATTTACTTCCACTCTATATCTTTAACAAACAAAGCATAGCAGGCCAGAATCGAAGACAGTAGAATCCAAAATGGAAACAACAGCAGTGTCGCAATGTTTTTTCTAGCTCTCATCCCTTCTTTTCGAAACATTATCAGCGACTGTATGCCCATGAAAAACCAATACCCACCGACTACTATAGCGAAAATAAGAATAAAGTCCGAAAGAGAAACTGTTGGCCATCCCTCCGGACTAATAGCCGAGGTTCGAAGCACAAATCCAGTTCCATAAGAAAGCATTGGAAGACCTGCTCTCTTAAATGTCTCCGCCTGCATATGAAAGGTCTGAAGCTAAAGGGCCCCAGAAAGTTCAGAGACAGCATTGTCATGATAATTATATGAACCATATTTTCCCTGAACCATATCCGCTCCACTAGCAAGGGCCTGATCAGCACATGATAGGAACATTGGATCAACTACATTGTCGGCATCAAAGAATGTAAAAGCATCATAAGAGGTTTCAAGTTTCCTAATCTCCTAATTGAAGATAGTTTTATAGGTTCGGTTATACAACATTCAGCTTATCACAAAATGAATCAATCTTCTTATCATTTTCAGCATTCACTTTCGTCTTCGGATCAATAAGAATTAGTGTTCCTGCGAATGACTCTATTCCAATCATCTTCTTTATTCTTTCGAAAGCCTTCTCTGCACCATTACCACTCTGGCAGGCAAATACGGCTATCTTCTTTCCACTCAGTTTACTCATCTGTTCACTTAGGAAAGTATTAATTGGTGGAGCAGGACGACTCGCCCAAACAGGAAATCCTAGAATAATACTGTCATATTTATCAGCATCAAATTTATAAGGCTTTAACACCGGCTGTTCACCCATCACCGCACTCTTTCCGCCCCATAAGAATTTCTTTGCTCCCTTGTCAGGATATGCCTTGTCAGGTTCAATCTTAATCACATCCGCACCAAGC
>CACZRU010000059.1 GCA_902783605.1 uncultured Lachnospiraceae bacterium | reverse complement strand
TACGAATGCTCAGGTGACTCTATCTGTAGAAAAGGAGAGACAGAAGATAGAGGTAACAATTCCAATGAAGGGACATATTATCAGAGCAGAACAGGTAAGTGATGATATGTATGTTTCTATAGATATGGTAGCAGAGATTATAGAGAGACAGGTTGTTCGTTATAAGAAGAAACTTATTGATCAGAATCAGGATGCAGTATACTTCCAGGAGAGATTCATTGAGGAAGATGATTATGAGGAAGATGAGATTCAGATCATAAGAAGCAAGAGATTCGCTGTTAAGCCAATGTATCCAGAAGATGCTTGCGTACAGATGGAACTTCTTGGACATAACTTCTTCGTATTCCGCAACGCTGAAACAGATGAAGTAAATGTTGTTTATAAGAGAAAAGGAAATACATACGGACTTATCGAGCCAGAGTTTTAATAAAGATTTCTGATTAGAATTTCTAATAAAGATATTGTCCAAGTATAAAGTAAGTAATTAATTAGTAAGGTGAAAAGATATGAAGTATTGTAGTCAGTGCGGACAGCCGGTTGAGGAAGGTACGCTTTACTGCTCGTATTGTGGGGCGCCACAAGCTCAAGATCAGACAGATCAACAGATGGCATCTCAAGAGGCTCCACAAACAGATTCGAGTATGAATCAGGGATATGCACAGCCGAATCAGAACATGAATCAGGGATATGCACAGCCGAATCAGAACATGAATCAGGGATATACACAGCCGAATCAAAACATGAATCAAGGTTATGCACAGCCGAATCAGAACATGAATCAGGGATATGCACAGCCGAATCAGAACATGAATCAAGGTTATGCACAGCCGAATCAGAACATGAATCAGGGATATGCACAGCCGAATCAGAATATGAATCAGGGATATGCACAGCCAAATCAGAATTACGGTCAAGGCTATGGACAGTTCAATGGGCAGTCTTATAACCCAAATGGTTCTATGAATAATGGCCAGGGATTTGGTAATAAAGTAAGCGGTGTAGTTGAAAAGGTTAAGTTGTTTGTTGGAAGCAAGGTTAATCTTGCTGATAAGAAGACAAGAATAATACTGATATCCGCTGCGAGCTTAGTTCTGCTTCTAATAATTGCACTGATTTGCGGACTTAATATGAGAGGTGCATCATCATATAAGGGTGCTGTTAACAAGCTGATGAAGGGCCTTGAGGCCGGAAGTGGTAAGAAGGTTGTTCATGCGATGATGCCTAGAAAGATGGAAAAGGCCATGGATGATGAGCTTCAGGATGGTGATCTTGAGGGAATGGGCTACGATAGCACTGTTGATTTCATCGAGGATATGTTTGATGAAGAACTGGAAGATGGTGTAAAAATCAGGAAAGTGGATATTACTGATAAAGATAAGCAGACCAAGAAGCAGATTCGTGATTTTCAAGAGGATATTGAGGATGAGCTTGGTGTAAAAATTAAAGTGAGTCAGGCTTATGAGCTGGATATTGAATATGAATACCGTGAAAAGGGTGATAAGAAGTGGTCTGATGAAGATATGACAGTTACTGCATATAAGACTGGAGGAAGATGGTATATATTCCCACTCTAAGTATTTCAATATTTAATATTTCAATTAAGCATTTCAATACTGAATATCTGATTAACTAGATAATTAAATTATTGAAAAATATTAGAGAAACTATATAATTCTAAAAATGAGAAGGATAATTGGTGGGTGTTTTGTTAAGAATGAAGCATCAGGCTAGTTATCCTTCTTTGCATTTATATAAAAAACTTGATAGAATAAGGCTTTAATGGTATAGTATTGAATTGGTTTTCTATGTACTGTTCACAGTTCATGAGATAAAAATTCAAAATCAATGTTTGCATGATATTTGAGTATTTATCTCAGGAATTCTGTGAATAGTATTGAAAGTAATTATAAATGGAGGAAAAGAAATGTCATTTGCATCTAAGATTTTCGGAACATATAGTGACCGAGAATTAAAGAAGATAGATAAGACAGTTGATGCAGTTATGGCTCTTGAGGATAAGTACAGTCAGGAGAATTGCTCTGATGATGAACTTAAGGCTATGACGCAGAAGTTTAAAGATGAATTGGCAAATGGAAAGACATTGGATGATATTCTGGTTGATGCATTTGCGGTTGTTAGAGAAGCTGCCTGGAGAGTACTGGGTATGCGTCCTTACAGAGTTCAGGTTATCGGTGGTCTCATCCTGCATCAGGGTCGTCTCGCTGAGATGAAGACTGGTGAAGGTAAAACTCTTGTATCAACTATGCCTGCTTATCTGAATGCTCTTGAGGGAAAGGGTGTTCACATTGTAACAGTTAACGACTATCTGGCACAGCGTGACTGTGAGTGGATGGGCCGTGTACATGAGTTTTTGGGACTAAAAGTATCATACATTCTTCAGAGTTTTAAGAAGGAAGAACGTCAGAAAGCATATCAGGCAGATATTACTTATATAACAAATAACGAGCTTGGTTTCGATTATCTGAGAGATAACATGGTTACATATAAGGATCAGCTGGTTCAGCGTGGTCTTCACTATGCTATCATCGATGAGATTGATTCAATCCTTATCGACGAGGCTAGAACACCACTTATCATTTCTGGTAGAGGCGGAAAGCCAACAGAGCTTTATAAGGTGTGTGATAACCTTGCTAAGAGAATGCAGAGAGGTACTGCTTCAACTGAGATCACTAAGGCTCAGGCTATAATGGGCGAGCAGGTTGAAGAGGATGGAGATTATCTTGTAAATGAGAAGGATAACTTTATCGTATTCACTGAGCAGGGTGTTAAGCAGATTGAAAATTATCTGGATATCACAAATCTGACAGAGCCAGAGCATATTGATGAATATCATTGCATGTTGCAGGCAGTTCGTGCACATGCACTTATGCATAGAGATAAAGATTATATTGTTAAGGATAATGAAGTTCTTATCGTTGATGAGTTCACAGGCCGTGTAATGCCAGGAAGAAGATTCAGTGATGGTCTTCATCAGGCACTGGAAGCTAAGGAAGGTGTTAAGGTAAATAGAGAGAATAAGACTCTTGCTACTATCACATTCCAGAACTTCTTCAACAAGTATGATAAGAAGGCAGGTATGACAGGTACTGCTCAGACTGAGGAAACAGAGTTCCGTGAAATCTATGGAATGGATGTTGTATGTATCCCTCCTAATAGACCTGTTGCAAGAAAGGATCTGGAAGACAGTCTTTATGCAACAAAGGAAGATAAATACAATGCTATCGTAAATGCGACTATTGCTGCACACGAAAAGAAGCAGCCTGTACTTGTTGGTACTGCAAATATCGAGGTTTCAGAAATTCTTAGCAAGATGCTGAAGAAGAGAGGCGTCAAGCATAATGTGCTGAATGCTAAATTCCATGATAAGGAAGCTGAGATTGTAGCTGAGGCAGGTCGTCTTGGTGCTGTTACAATTGCTACCAACATGGCTGGTCGTGGTACTGATATCGTTCTTGGTGGTAACCCAGAGAAGATGGCTGAGCATATTCTTAAGGATGAGGGCATTGACTTCGAAGAGGCTACAGATGAAGAGAGAAAGAATGCTCTGAAGAAGGCAAAGGAAATATCTGCTGAAGAGGCAGTTCAGGTTAAGGAAATCGGTGGTCTAAAGGTAATCGGTTCTGAGAGACATGAGTCAAGACGAATTGATAACCAGCTTCGTGGTCGTTCTGGTCGTCAGGGAGATCCGGGTGAATCTAAGTTCTATCTATCACTTGAGGATGATCTTCTTAGACTGTTTGGTGCTGAAAGAACTATGGAAGCACTTAAGAGACTGAGTGGAAATGATGGCGGTGAGATTGTTGAGAACCGTATGGTTTCTAAGGGTATCGAAACAGCCCAGAAGAGAATTGAGTCTAACCACTATGGAATAAGAAAGAGTCTGCTTGAGTTTGATCAGGTAAATAATGAGCAGAGAGAAATCATTTACGAAGAGAGACGTCGCGTTCTTGATGGAGAGGATATGCACGATACTGTTCGTGAGATGCTCAGTGAGACAGTTGGAAAGGTTATTGATAATCATATTTCAACTGAGATTGAGCCGGAAGAGTGGGATATTAAGAGCATGCTGAAGGAGCTTTCTCAGTCTGCTATGCCACCTCAGAAGGCAGATAATAAGATTGACTTTACACCAACAGATGCAGAGCTGAATAAGGGCGATGCTGCTGGTTATAAGGAAAGAATACTCGGAGAAGTCTTAGAGGCATTTGAAACATTCTGTGGAGAGGTTTATGAAAGTGATGAACAGCTTCATGACTTCGAGAGAAAGATGATTCTGCAGGCAGTAGATGAGAAGTGGATGGAGCAGATTGATGATATGGAACAGCTCCGTCAGGGTATCGGATTGCAGGGATATGGTAACAGAGATCCAGTAGTTGAGTACAAGATGGCTGGATTTGATATGTTCAATGAGATGATTGCTACTATTCGTGAAAGAGTAGCATTTAACATGACTCACTATATACCTAAGCCAAAGGAAGAGGCTGTCAGAGAACAGGTTGCTAAGGAAACAGGAACTAATAAGGATGACACAGTAAAGCAGGGACCAAAGGTTAATAAGGTTAAGAAGATTGGTCGAAATGATCTCTGCCCTTGTGGTTCAGGAAAGAAATATAAGAACTGCCACCTTCCACTTGGAGGATGGGAAGGCTAAATAGCTTAGTAAATTAGCTGATAAGAAAGGAATCTGCATTGCTGGAATTAGACGAGTATAAGCTCGAACTACAGAAATATAGACAACCCCTCGAGGAAGTTAAGGCTTCTCTTGATATTGAGGGGAAGGAAAATAGAATAGCAGAGCTGGACAAGGCAATGGCAGAACCTGGATTCTGGGATGATGTAGAGAAGTCCGGTCAGATCATGAAGGAGATGAAGGGACTCAAGGGTACTATTGAAAGCTTTACCACTATAAAGCAGGACTTTGAGGATCTGGAAACTATGATTGAGATGGCTCAGGAAGATGATGATGAGGAGCTCACTAAGGAAATAGGTGAGATGCTCAGAAGTTTCGTCAAAAGATTTGAGTCATTCAGGATAGAGACACTTCTATCTGGAGAATTTGACGCAAATGACTGTACAGTAAAGATAAATGCAGGAACAGGTGGAACAGAGGCCTGTGACTGGACAAGCATGGTGTATCGTATGTACTCCAGGTGGGCAGAAAGGCATGGTTTTACGCTTACCCTTCTGGATATACTGGATGGTGATGAAGCAGGAATTAAGACTGTAACATTTCAGCTTTCCGGTTATCATGCATATGGTTACATGAAGTCAGAGCATGGTGTGCACAGACTGGTAAGAATTTCTCCATTTAATGCAAATGGAAAGAGACAGACATCTTTCTGTGCTGTTGAAGTTCTTCCGGTTATAGATGATGCGATAGACATTGAAATTCCGGATGACGATATAAGAATAGATACCTATAGAGCCAGTGGAGCGGGAGGACAGCATATTAATAAGACTTCTTCTGCAATCCGTATTACTCATTTCCCTACAGGCATTGTTGTGCAGTGCCAGAATGAGAGGAGCCAGCACCAGAACAAGGATCAGGCAATGAAAATGCTGAAGTCCAAGCTCTATCTTCTCAAGGAACAGGAAAATGCGGAGAAGATGTCTGGAATCAAGGGCGAGACCTTTGAAAATGGTTTCGGAAGTCATATTAGATCGTATTTCCTTCAGCCATATACCCTGGTGAAGGATTCGAGAACCAGCTGTGAAACCGGGGATGCATATAAGGTACTGGATGGAGATATAGATGCATTCATCAACGCGTATCTTGTGTGGAAGGCAGCTGGAACTGAGGAATAAATAGATAATCTAGCAGTATGTCATTCTGAGCGTAGCGAAGAATCTTTTATAGTATATATAGAATCACATATATAAATGAGGAAATAAAGTATGATTAATGTAGCAATTCTTGGATACGGAACAGTAGGTTCAGGCGTATACAAAATAATCAATGAGAACAACAGTCATATCTCCCGTCGTGCTGGAGATGAAGTAAAGGTTAAGTATGTTCTTGACCTGAGAGACTTCCCTGGCGACCCAGTTGAAGAGATACTGGTTCATGATGTGGATATCATCATGGAGGATGATGAAGTTGATGTTGTTGTTGAAGTTATGGGTGGCGTTGAGCCAGCGTATACATTTGTTAAGAGAGCTCTTGATAAAGGAAAGAGTGCTTGTACTTCTAACAAAGAGTTAGTTGCTAAGCATGGTGCAGAGCTTCTTCAGATTGCAAGGGAGAACAATGTAAACTTCTTCTTTGAGGCTTCTGTTGGTGGTGGTATTCCTATCATCCGTCCACTTATTGAGTGCCTTACAGTTGATCATATTGAAGAGATACAGGGTATCATGAATGGTACCACAAACTACATCCTCACAAAGATGGAGGATGAGGGCGCAGACTTTGATACAGTTCTTAAGGATGCTCAGGATAAGGGATATGCAGAGAGAAATCCAGAGGCTGATATCGAGGGTTATGACGCATGTCGTAAGATTGCAATCCTTACTTCACTTGCATATGAGAAGCAGGTT
>CACZRU010000058.1 GCA_902783605.1 uncultured Lachnospiraceae bacterium | reverse complement strand
CATATAGATAAGCTGGATGAAATCTATTCAGATATATTTAAAAGGATTGATCTGGAAAACTGGAAGCAGTGGCTTTCTGATCCCCTGTGTACAGAGCTGGATACAACAGATACGATGAGAGAAGCCACTCTGGTATATATCATGTCACACTATATGCTTCCGTTTGAAGCTTGGGTGATGCTGGACGAGGTTTTTGATATCAGAGGAAGCAGAGAGGTTCTTCAGGAAAAGTTCCCTGCTGATTTTATTGGTTTTGTAATCTTTAGAATTGGAAATGAAGATTTTGTCAATTATGAATATATTGAATCTAGGGCTGACTTTGTTGAAAGGTGTGAGAAGTCTGCTCCAGATGTTTTAAAAATCCATATAGACGATGTGGAGGATGCATTTGAACCTGAAGAGTATGAGATCATTGAGGATTCATATATACGAGTGGTTTCAATGATGCAGTCCTGTATAAATAATTACCTTCAGACATTTGCGGACGAAAGTCATGATGATTATTCACCAGAGGTTTTAGAACAGGAAAGAGAAAAGCAGCTGGCTAATCTTTGTCATGCCCTTAGTTATTCTGAGAATTTTGATATATGGCATCCAATTGAAATAGGTGTCAAGATAGCGACACTAAATTTTCTTGGAAGAAAAGCGGAGGCAGTGGAGCTGGCGAAGGCAGTTTTATATAGCGATATAGTTCCACTTCATTTCTATGCTTCTTCAGCGGCAATAAAGGAACTCATATATGAGATGTTTGATGAGCCGGAACTAATTAATAATTATTTTGACGAAGACGCAAAAAACGAATTTCTTTCTGTGGCTGAGGAAAAATTAAAGGCTCTGGATGAGATTCGTGAAGATAGTGCTATGACTAAGATGGCTGAATCATGTCTTCTTCTTATGCATAATAGGTATGAAGATGCAAGTGATAAGGTAATTGAAGTTTTGGATGATAATCAAAGAAATGCAGAGGCTGTTCTGCTGCTCAAGAGGATCAGTGATGCAACTACAAAGGCATATAGGGAGAAATATGAAGCAGGAACTGCTACGGATAAGGAGAAGCTGGAACTGGCCTGGTCTTATTTCAGATTGGAACAGATAGACCCTATATTCTCTGTTCTGGACAGTATGGATCCAGATTCGGAAAGCTTTGACGAGATATTTTATGGATATAATAACCTCTATGGCCGCTGTTATTCAATGAAGAATAAATTTGAAGAAGCAGAGCCATATCTTGCCAGATGGGTTGAGATGATGAATGACCTTAGACAGAGATATGCAGAGGGACAAGAAATGAGTAATAAGGATGTTGACCGTATTGGACGTGCAGCATTCTGCTACTATATGTATGGTGACTGCGAGCATAAGCTTGGAAAACTTGATGTAGCTGATGAAATGTTTCAGAAGGCCATTGATATGGCTGAGAATAATCCAGTAAGTGAATCGAGTGATTTAAATGAATGTCTCTATTATATGGAAACATATGGTAAGTTCCTTTATGGTCAGAAAAAATATGATCAAGCTATGGCTGTATGGAATGCCATGATCAACAAGACAGATCACTGCGTTCCTGCATATATTCATAGACAGGAAACAGCTCATGAGATGCGTGATGCTCAGCTTGTGATTGATGATTATTATAATATCATCAGAGATTTTCCTCAGTATGCAAAGGCCTATTATCTAGCTGCAAAAGTTTTCCTTATCTATGATCAGTATGATGATGTAAAGGGTGTATTCGACAGAGCGAAGGAAGCTGAAGTTGAAAGTGATATGATAGAGCAGATAAAGGCCAGATATTATGAGGCTATAAATGAAAGAGATTCTGCAGCTGCAATCTATGAAGAGGTTACAAAGCATATAGAAGCTGAAGAGACAGACCTGGAGGATATAGCTGATTTCTATGCGGATGCTGCTTCATTTTATTACAATTTCAAAGATGAGGAAGGGAAAAGAACCAAGCTTAATCTGGCTCATCAGTATATAGGGAAGGGCATCAAAATAGATGACAAGAATAAACGTCTTCTTTGGATTGATACAGATATTATGGAAGCGTTAGACAGGAATCCTGCATCCGTATATAAGAAGATGCTGAAGCTTTTCCCTGAAGATGCTCAGGTGGATTATGAGTATGGGGAATATTTCAGAAGACAAAATGAAATTAAGGAAGCGGTGGAACAGTATAAGTCTGCACTTGAGAAGAATCCAAATCACCGAGTTGCTAATAATAGGCTGATGAATATCTATCAGGATATTTATAATGAAGATGAGGATAAGCAAGCGTATGAGTGGGCAGTAAAATGCGCCACTCGTCAGCTGGAGATTGTAGATGATGAATACTACCGAATTGAGAGAACACTCCTGTACCTGGATGGATATGATCTGGATGGAGCAGAAGAGGATGCTAAGAAGGCTATAGAGTATAAAGAGGATAATGTCTATGGCTACAATGCACTTGGTCTTGTGTACACAAAGAAGTGCAGATTTAAGGAAGCAATAGAACAATTTGATAAGGCGATAAGTGTGATGGAGGAGGATAAAACTCCTGTTCCTTATACTAATGCCGCAAGGTGTTTTGAATACCTTGGAGATTATGAAACAGCGATTGAATATATCAACAAGGCTGCTGAAAGATTTAATCTTACCCTGAATATGAAATATAATCTAGCAAGACTTTATACGAAGAGCAGGGATTTTGCAAAGGCGGCAAAATACTATCAAGAGCTGGTAGATCATTATACGGCAGAACTGAAGCGTACTCGCAATAAGTGGAATCATAGTAAGATTGTAAGATATATGATCAAGAAGGTTGATGTAGCAATTCTTTCAGGAAATGATTCGCTGGTTCAGTCTGAACTGAATCAGGTAAATAGTTTCCTAAAGAAACATGGTTACCTGAATAAAGATCTAGATGAAAAATCGAGTGAATATAATGGCTTTACTATACAAGAAAGAGTTATTATAGCCAGTGTATTCAGACTTCTTGCAGATTTTTATCTCAACAATATGAGACAGTATACAACAGCAATAAAATATTTTGAGAAATGTATCAGGTTTAATATGCCGGCAGGTACAAAAGGACCAGAGATATCTCTTGCGGATAGTAAAAATTCTAAACCAGGAATATTTAGAAAGTCCAAGACACCATATGTTGAAAAACCAGAGAATATCGACGGTGCTAATCTTAAGGATCTGGGGGAAATGTATAGGTTTTTTGCGGGAGCGTGCTACAGCTATGGCCTTATTGAATGGGCACATGAACTTGGTATCAGATCACTTAACTGTTTTGAGAGAGCCTACGGAACGTTGGAGAATTATCTGAACTTCCCACAGGCAGAACCACTTAGAAGAAGTGATATAGCTATGATTCTTTTCTATGCAGGAAAAGAAGAAGAAGCTATGGAAATGCTGGAAACAGTGAAAGAGCTTGCCCCTTGTGACTTTTGCAATTATGGTGTATGCTATGATAGATTTTTAACACTAGCAAGAATGGCTGAACTTTCAGGAGATTTTCCAAGGGCTATCGAGTTGTTCAAGATTGCAAGAAAAGGATCTTCAGACGATCCAGAAATCTATGTGGCGTTAAGGGAACTTGTTGGCAAAGAAAATATAGATTAAGAAATATAGATTAAGAAATATAGATTAAGAATATTATTTAAAGCGAATATCAAAAATTTATACAAAAAACAGGAAACATATTATGATAGTAGGAATTGATTTAGGAACAACAAACAGCTTAATAGCGTATTACACTGAAGAAGGACCAAAGATTATCCCTAACAGGTTAGGCGAAAATCTGACTCCTTCTGTGGTTAGTTTGGAGGCAGAAAATATCTATGTTGGTAAGACTGCCCGTGAGAGAATGCGTCTTTATCCAGAATCCAGTGCTGCTGTCTTTAAACGCGACATGGGAAGTGATAAGAAGTATGTTCTTAAGGATGGAGAAGTTAAGAAGGAGTTTACTGCTGAGGAATTATCTTCATTTATTCTTCGTTCTCTCAAGGAAGATGCTGAAGTTTATCTTGGAGAGCCTATTGAAGAGGCTGTTATTAGTGTACCTGCATATTTCAATGATATGAGAAGAAAGGCCACCAAGAGAGCTGGAGAGTTAGCTGGACTTAAGGTTGAAAGAATAATCAGTGAGCCTACAGCTGCTGCTATAGCTTATGGTCTTTATAATGATAATAAACCAGCGAAGAATCTTGTATTTGACCTGGGAGGCGGAACACTGGATGTTTCTATTCTGGATTATTTCCCTCCAATACTTGAGGTAAGAGCTGTTGCCGGTGATAATTATCTTGGTGGAGAAGATTTTACTAACATAGTTGAAGATATTTTCTATAAGAGAAATAAGAATATAAAAAAAGAGGGGCTTACTGAGAGAGAAAGGGCTCTTATTCATAAGGCTGCTGAGCAGTGCAAGATAGATCTTTCAGATAGCGGAAATACAACCATGCGTGCTAAGGTTGGTGAGGAAGAAGTTACTATGGAGCTTTCCTATGCAGACTATGACAAGGCATGCGAATCTTTATATGAGAAAATCCGTGTTCCTGTTAAGAGGGCTCTTACAGATGCAAAACTTAAATTGACAGATATAGATAAGATTGTCCTTGTAGGTGGAGGAACTAAACTAGCTGGGGTAAGAAGCTTTGTAAGCAAGATGTTCCATACGTTTCCTGATACCAGTATAAATCCTGATGAGGCAATTGCTCTTGGTGCTGCTATTCAGGCAGCTATGAAGGAGAGAAAGGAATCTATCAAAGAGGTAGTGCTTACCGATGTATGTCCATTTACCCTAGGTACGGAGGTTGTAGTTGATTTTGGAGGATTTAAGGAAAGTGGTCATTATTGTCCAATTATAGATAGAAATACTATTATTCCTGCCAGCCGTACAGAGAGATTCTATACAACTCGTGACGATCAGACGCAGATAGATATTAAAGTACTTCAGGGAGAGAGCAGGATGGCTAAGAATAACCTGGAGCTGGGAATGCTGGAAATTGAAGTGCCAAAGAATAAGGCAGGTGCTGAACCAGTTGATGTAACATATACATATGATATTAACTCCATTTTAGAGGTGGAGGTCAAGGTTGTATCAACTGAGAAAAAGTATAGGAAAATCATTAAAGGTCAGTATACAGAGATGACTGATGATGAAATTGAGGCACGTTTCAAGGAACTGGCTTATCTAAAAATACCTCCTAGAGATCAGGAAGAGAATAAGCTTATACTGCTTCGTGCTGAGAGACTATATGAGGAAGCTTTAGGACTGGATAGAGAAGTTCTTGATGCTGAGGTTAGAAAATTTGAAATGGCGCTGAATTCTCAGGATAAGAGACTTATTGAGAAAGAAAGAGGAAGACTTAAGGAATTCCTTGATGGTTGGGAAGACGAGACTTAATCAAGAGAGACTTAATCAAGAGAGACTTAATCAAGAGAGACTTAATCAAGAGTAAACCCAAAAAGTGAAATCCAATAAAGTGAAACCTAATAAAGTGAAACTTATTATATAGTATAAAGAGAAAACTTAAGCTATGGGTGAAAACACACAAAATAATAAAGATAATAAAAATATAGATAATAATATAGAAAAAGAAACTGATAATAAGTTAGGCATCAAAGACGAGGATGAGGTTGCAAAGATTATTGAGAAGTATTCAAAAGATACTGATATTCCTCATGTCCCAGAAAAAAAATCCAAAAACAAGGTGAATAGTGGGGATAAAAATAGTGGGGATAAAAGTAGAGGGGATAAAAATAGAGGGGATAAAATTAGTAGTATCCCTGAAAAAAAGATTCCGGAGAAGATCAGGCTGAAGAAGGATAAGAATGGGACATTAAAATCTGAACGAGATTCTAAGTCTGCCCAAATGGATGACACAGAAAATGCTTCTAAAGATTTAAGTCCAGAAGAATTAAATAATTCAAAAGATAATTTTAAAAATAATTTAAAAGAAAGCAAAGAAAAAAGTAAGAAGAATACAAGGAAAATAAGAAGTAAGAAATCAGACAAGAAATCAGACAAAAAATCAGAAAAAAAATCAGACAAAAAGTCAGATGATCCATCCAATGAAATATTAGATGAATTAATTGAATTAGAAAAAGAGGCACAGTCTGAGATAAAAGAAATTGAGGGTTCTGGTTCAAGAAATATTACTGATTCAGATATTACTGATTCAGATATTAATAATTCGGACGTAGAGATTGATGAGTCATTAAAGAAAAAAATCAAAAGAAATAAGATTCTGATTGGTCTTACAGCAGCTGCTTTAATTGTAGTTATTTTGATAGGGATTCTTAATTTTAATAGTAAAAAGAAAGGGAGTAAACTAGGTACAGCTTCTCAGTCGGATGCATCTGCTTCAACTGCGAGTGATGCTGATGCAGAAGATGAGGAATTGGAAAAAGGTGCTCCAAAGGTAAAACTATCTGATAAGGGGAATAACTATTATGTTTTTTCCTGGAAGAATGAAAACGCAGCACAGTTTATAGTTTATACAAAGGGCTATAGTTTACTTGATCCTGATATGGCTGAAAAGGTTGGACTTAATGAATGGACAGAGGTTACAAGGATTAATTGTTCTGATCCCAAGGAGGAGATGAGCTATACAACTGGTCGATTGGAACCATATCAGCACCTATCATATAAAATCGTTGCCGTATATGGAGATGAGGAATTAGATAGTAAAGTATTTGAATTTGATACATCCGCTTCATCCCTTTATGCTACGATATGGACAACCATGGAAACCACTTTATTTAAATCTGCGGATAAGGATGAGCAGATAGGAGTGGTTCCAGCTAATACAACTTTGTCAGTATTAGATGAAAAAAGTGGCAGATTCTTAGTTAGTACAGATTCTGGGGAGGGATATATAGACAGCAGATATTGTTTAATAAACCTGCCTGAATATCTGGGTGGAATATGCAGATATGATATTACTGACAGTTATGATTCGATAATTAATGTACAAGGATATGCAATCCCTGAAGTTACAGGAAAGGTTATTCCGGGGTATGAAAATGTACTAATGAAGGATGGTACATTTGTAGTTCCACTTCTGTATCCTTCAGCAAAGAAGATGGCTAAGGCTGCTGAGTTTGCACTGGCAGACGGTTATATGTTCAAGATATATGATGCGTATCGTCCATACATTTCTACGGAGTATGTATATGATACATATAAAGACTGCGTGGATTATTATGTTCCTGAAGAGAAGTTTACTAGGATAACAGTAGATGATTATCTAAATGAAAAATATGCGACTGTACTTAATGTATCGGAACTTACAAAGTATGAGCCTACTGAAGCAACAGAAGGGGATGCAGAGAAGAAAAGCGAAGAGGGCTCTGAATCAGAGAAACCAACCTATGATCCAAGTATTACGACATATGCAAACATGATGCTGGGTGGAGGCTATGAATCAGAGACATTTATAGACGATAGTGCTTCCAGGCATAATCTTGGAGTGGCTGTAGATGTAACACTCGAAACGCTTGTTGATGGTACAGAACTTTCAGCACAGACAGGGATTTTTGATCTCAGCTATAAATCGGTTCAAGCGTATAATAATGAGAATGTAGTTAGGATGAAGGGGTATATGGAGTCTGCGGGCTTCAATATGATTGCTAGCGAATGGTGGCATTTTCAGGACAACAGTACAACAACAAGCCTTCGCCCTAATACGTTAAATGACGGGGTATCTATTGAAGGATGGAAGAAAGATGATGTAGGCTGGTTCTACAGACTGGCTGATGGAAGCTGGTATGCAGACGAAACACAGAATATAAATGGTATTGATTATAAGTTCGATGAAAATGGATATCTAGTTAGTGATTAGGAACTTTGCAGAGATTGTCATTTGCAGATAACCTCATATGTTATAAAATAGAAGAATAAAAATATAAATATAAAAAATAAAAAAGACTATGCTTTATTCAACCCGTCCCCACAGAAAATGCATAGTCTTTTTGAATTGATTAGAAATTTTAGAGAATAATTTCTAAATTTTTATAGATACCCCATTGGATTCACATAAGAACCATAAAGTCTTACAGCAAAGTGAAGATGTGGTCCTGTTGATACACCAGTACTTCCTGCAAAACCAACAGTGTCTCCGGCAGATACATTGGCGCCAACGCTTGTATTAAAACCAGACAAATGGAAATAACAGGTTGTAAGTCCATTGCCATGATCTATAAGTACCGCATTTCCGGCTGCGCCAAGATATCCTACATAGGATACAACTCCGTCTGCAGCTGCAACAATTGAAGCTCCTGATGAGCATCCGATATCAATTCCCATATGACTGCTTGTTGCACCTTCAGTTGGTGCTTCTCTTGCACCGAATCCAGAGGTTATATATGTTGATGATGGACATGGCCACCTGAATGCGCCACCTGAATATGAAGCCATAGTTGAAACAGGCTGCGTGGTGGTTGTTGTCTGTGCAGGGGCCGTTTCAGTTGTTTGTGTAGTCTGCGTAGTCTGTGTCTGCTGCGATGCATCAGTGGAAGACGCGGTCTGTGCCTGCTGAGTGGCTTCCTGCTGTTTCTGCGCTGCAGAAGCTTGTTCTGTGGCTGCCTGCTGAGCGGCTGCTTCAGCTGCGGCTCTTCTGGCAGAAGCCTGAGCTTCGATTGCAGCGATTTCAGCATCCTGCTGAGCTTCAAGAGCGGCCATTTCTTCAATCGTATATTCGGTATCAGCTATTTGAACGTTATATTCTTCAAGGGTGGCCATCTTTCCGCTCTGCATAACCTGCAGTGCTTCTTGTTCACCCTCAGCTTCAACTTTTACGGTTTCAATCTCGTCCAGATTGTCCTGAATGCTTTCTTGATATTCGTATATCGCAGTTTCAATCTCAAGCAGGTCATTCAGCTGCTTCTGGTCGTAGGATGATACCTGGGAAACATATTCAGACTGATTAACAACACTGGAGTATTCCTTAATAGAAAGAAGAGCACCAATATAATCTGAATCACCATTTTCATATGCAAACTGAATTCGTTCCTTCATGCTATCATACTGATTCTGCTCAGCTATATATGCCATCTGAAGACTGTCTTCAGTGATGCAGGCTTTTGCCTGAAGATTATTCTTCTTATCTTTTAGCTCGGCAATAGTTGACTCGTAGTTGGTTATCTCACTATCGAGTTCTTCAATTAGCTCCATGATGTCTTCCTTCTCGGTTTCGAGCTTAGCGAGCTTATCTTCAGCGGCTTTCTTCTTTGCTGCTGCATCATCTTTTTTTTCTTGAGCCTCGGTTAATTCATCAGCGACAACATATTCGATTGTATTTGGAAAAGAAGGTGATGTGGAAAGGAGCAAGGCCCCAATCATAATTGCACCAATATATTTCCTGGTATTAAATCTAATCATATAAATCACCAATAAAAAACATAAAAATTAGTAGTCCAATTTGCAGTTTACCATAAAAATAGAATTATGTATACCAGAAAATGAAAAATTTTTAATTAATCTATAGTGAATTTTTCTGATAGGTAGTCATAGGATGCTTTTTCACAGAGGTCTTTCAGAGTTTTCATATTGTCTGCAATATAACTTGGCGCTTCTTCCATTCCTCTCACGACCCATTCAATTAAAATTCCACAGGAACCATAGGCAAAGAATTTTGCAATGAAGTTTCTCTGTGAGTCACTTACTGCTTTGTGTTCTTCATCATTTGCACTTACATCAATATAAGTGATGGCCTGTTCGAATATTTTTTGAGCCTGAACGACGAGATACGACTGAATATAATTTTCAGTGTGATTTATTGTATTAATATAGAAATGTTTATCCTGAGTCATTTCTGTGAGCAGCTGTTCTAACTTTATATTCCAGTTTTCAAAGCTTACATCCTTCATATATTTTTCCAGGAGATCATTTTCATAGATCCATTTAAGGAGAATATACTTGTCTTCAAAATGATAATAAAAGGTCTGACGGTTGATTCCGCATTTTTCAGATATGTCTTTAACGGATATTTTGTCGAATGCTTTATTCTTGGTTAAAAGCTTTAGACTGTCAGCGATTGCTCTTTTTGTAATAGTTGATTCGGCCATATGCTATCGTGTCTCCTTCGGATACATTTTCCTCATGATTTTTTGGTTCCTGCTTCGCAGGATTCATAAGATAAAACAACAAAAACAGCCTGCAAGCAGT
>CACZRU010000057.1 GCA_902783605.1 uncultured Lachnospiraceae bacterium | reverse complement strand
GAAGGGAGAATATGAATTATGGGAAGTAAATTAAATGAGATGAAAAACAGATCTAACGAAGGTAATCGTTCGTTGGAAAGTGCAAGAGAAGTTGGACAGAAAGCAGTTGAAGATGCAACCAGTATGTCTGAAATAGTTAATTCTTTACCAGCTGATATTGATGATGAGATTGTTCAAGCTGCTGAGACTGTAAAAGAAGGAACAAGAAGTGATGCTGAAAACTTTATGGACAGCACAGTTAATGAACAGCTGGATGCTGGTAAAAATGTAATGAGTTCTGCCAATGAGATGGGTCATACTCAGATTGAAAATAATAATGATGTTATTAGTAAATTTCAGCAAATGGATTCCATCGGTGATTTTGGTAAGTCTGCTCGTTCAGAGGGTGTGAATGCAGCACAGCAGTCAATTAGCGCATTTGAAGGTGCTATTGCTGAAAATGAATCGAGTGTTCAAGAGGCAGAGAGTAATTTCCAAAATCAAAGAAGTACTATTACTGGATTATTCTAAGTTGGACAAGTGGTATGGCGGAGAAAAGAGTAAATATTTGGATGAACCATTGGTTCAGTACAGCGTATAACATCATTGATTTAATAAAAAAGGACGAAGCGCTTGATTTTAATATTATAGGAACAAATGAAAATGATGTTTCTGTTTTGATGTGCGCTTGTGATGAATGGTATTCAGAACCTGATAAAGTATCTGATAGTGAATATGTGGATTTTTGTATAGATTTCTGTGAAAAACATGACATAGAGGTTTTCCTTCCACATAGACATATGTTAACAATAAGCAAATACAAGGAAAGATTTGATTCTATAGGAACAAAAGTGATTGTTGAAGATTACGAGAAAATGCAGCTGTTGAACCATAAGGAGCAGGCATATGATTTCGTTAAGAAGAATGCAGTTGCTAGTGTTCCTAGTTATTATGTTGTTACAACAATCAGTGAGTTCGAAGAGGCATATAATAGTATCCTGGAACAGTATGGAAATGTATGTACCAAATTTGTTAAGGATGAAGGCGGCAAGAGTTATAGGCTTATAGATAATACCAGGCAGGGGTATGAAGCTTTATTCAAAAAACAGAACACTCGAATGACATATGATGCACTACATGATGCACTTTCACAGTCTAAAAATGGGGTTTTTTCTCCGTTGATGGTTATGCCGTTTTTAAAAGATGAAGAGATTAGTGTTGATTGTCTAAAAACACCAAGTGGAAATATCATGGTTCCAAGGGTGAAAAGCTATTCTCGATTTGAGGAAGTTCGTTATGATGATGATATATTAGAAATGTGTGATTCTCTGCTGAATTTACTTGATCTTGAAAATCCATGTAATATTCAGTTTAAGTATCTTGATGGAATTCCTTATTTTCTTGAAGTGAATACAAGGATGTCGGGAGGAGTTCATATGTCTTGTCTTGCATCTGGGGTGAATATTCCTAATATTGCTGTTAATAAGATACTTGGAATTAATAAAGAATGGAATATAGATAAAAGAAATAAGAAGGTTTCTCAGGTGGAGATACCTCTAGTAATAGAAACAAGTAGTATATGAAGAAGTAGTATATGAAAATAGTAAGATTCTGTGATTTAGATAATACACTTATTTTTTCTCACCGATACAATATAGAAGCTCCCAAGATTGTAGTTGAATATTTAAATGGGAAAGAACAGGCTTATATGCTTGAGCAGGCATATAATAAATTACAAATTTTAGAAAAAAAACTATTTGTGCCGGTTACATCCAGAACAATTGAGCAGTATAATAGAATTCGGTTTTATAGAGATGGTAAAAAATCATATTACTCACTTGTCGACAATGGCGGCCTATTATTGATTGACGGCATAGAGAGTCCAGAATGGAAGCGTGATACAATAGAACTGGTTCATGACGATTTGCTTATCATGAAAGATATCTTCAATAATCTTAAGGAGTTTGGTGAAATAAAGTGGCAGGATGAACTTGTTATATTTATGAAACCATTTTCTGATGAATCTGAAAAGAAGATAATTATTCTATGTAAAGAAAATGGGTTGTTAACTTTCAATCATGGATCCAAGCTCTACATATGTTCTAAAAAATTAAATAAGGGTGAAGCGGTTCGTAGATTTTTAGAATTATATCGATATGATGGTTCTATAGCAGCAGGAGATTCAGTTGTGGATTTATCCATGGGACTGTATGTTGATGAGTTAATATTGGATAAGGATCTGAAATTAAACTATGATGCCATAAGTGCTTCTGATTGTTTAAATGAAGAACAGTTTTGGATTATAAATGCAAAAACTCAATATGTAGATAAATATGAAATAGCAGATGTGGTTTTAGGAAGGAAATGATATGAAGACTAGGTTTTATGAAATCAAAAGGATACCAGATTTGACACTTAGCAAGTACAGTGCTTTGGACGAGGACGGGGTTGATGGTGTTCTTACTAAACATGCTGCTTTTTTGAGACAACTTCATAGACAGGCGATGATTTCTAAAGAAACAATACACTGGATTTTTGAATACAATCCTAAGGTACCAAAGGGAGAAAGGTTGAAGATTTTCTTGAAATTCGATACGGATAGTTTTTCAAGATATGCTGAAACATTGATTACTAATTCGCCTTTGGCGCCTTATTTTGATATTAGAAGCGTTTTTCTAAAAGAACAGATAGAACCTTATAGGAATTGGTTGTCTTCACTGCCAGATGGAGATGAAACAAAGGCTATCGATCTAAAGAGAAAGGACAAGGATTTAGAGTTACGTATAGATTTACAGCAGAATTATGAATATATGGCTGTAATGATAAAAAGAGAAAAGTTTGCAAAAGCAGACAAGGAAGAGTTCGGATATTTTTATTCTGTTAATGAGTGGAAGATGAATGAAGATGCCCGATTATTTGGTTTATATACAATGCTTCAAAAAATGAATCAGCAGTGTGTTTATTGTGTTGATGTTGAACCGGCTGATTACACAAACAGAATAGAAGAACCAGATATGCTGGGAAATATTCTTAAAGCACTCAGAAATGTTTTGACTATGAGAGTCGAAAAGAGTACTGGAGGAACTACAACCTTCCAGAAGGATGAGAGTGCTGATTATACAATGAAGAGATATAAGGATTTGATCAAGGATGTTGCTGCAAATCCGCATTTTAATGCTAATGTCAGAGTGTATGCTCATAGTCCAGAGTATGCAAGTATGCTTCTAGATGCTGCAGCTTCTGAAGCTTTAGAAGAAGGCTCTCATGATATTGTTATTAATCGAGGATCTTTTAATATACAGGACATTACAAATAGTCGAGTTGAATTTTTTGCTAATAAAAATGCTCCTAAGGAGTTATGTTTTTGGCCGACAATGTTTTTATTAGAAGAATTAGTTCCGTTTGTTACTTTCCCAGCTCTTTTTTCAGGTGAAAGTATTGAAATACCAAAAGAGACAGCACCAAGTTACGATTCTTCAGGTCTTCATCTGGGGAAAGATAATGATGGATTTGATGTATATATTCCTTATAAAAATCTTCCAAAACATGCATTTCTGGCAGGAGTGCCTGGTAGTGGAAAGACAAACAGTATGCTTCATATTGCGACGGAACTGCATAGAGCAGATATTCCATTTCTTATTTTGGAGCCTGCTAAACAGGAGTATAGAGCACTATTAAATATAAAGGAGATGGGAGATATTACGGTTTTCTCTCCTTCTTCTGGAACTAAGTTTCCGCTTCATATTAATCCTTTCCAATTCCCTAAAGGGATGGCTTTAGCGGAACATATTCGTGCGCTGCAGACTGTTTTTGAAGGTTCATTTACCTTGGAACCACCTATGCCATTTCTCTTAGACAGGGGAATTGAAAGAGTTTATAGAGATAAAAACTGGCTTCCATATTCTATAAATACTGGCAAGTTACCATATCCTACAATGGGTGAACTGTATAAGGTTATGGAAAAACTTGTAGAAGAAGTAGATTATGAAGCAGATATAAAAGGTAATTTGAAGTCAGCACTTCAGGTAAGAATTGGAAGTCTTATTACTCGAGAAATGGGTGATGTTTTTGATGTTGAAACGTCTACTTTTTCACCAGAGGAATGGCTTCATAATTCTGCAGTTATAGAGCTTGAAGCTATGGGAAGTGGTCCTGCTAACTTCCTTACGCTTATGCTGTCAACGCTTATAAGAGAAACTCTTAAGGTGAATCCTGTTACAGATGTTTCTCAAAAGAATAAGCCACGTCATGTGATCTTCTTTGAGGAGGCACATAACTTGCTTGGTCCAGAAACACAGGCGCCGGCTGGTGCAGATGCTGACCCGAAGATTGCGGCAACTGCGTTTGTTGTAAAAATGCTAGCTGAAGTTCGTGCGCTAAATGAAGCAATTATTATTGCAGATCAGCTTCCAACTGTCATGGCACCCGAAGTTATAAAGAATACATCATTGAAATTGGGACATAGAATAACTGCACAGGATGATCGTGCTCTTTTGGGAAGTACTATGTCTGCCGATGATGTTCAGCTGGAGCGAATGGCTTCATTCACAACTGGTAAAACACTTGCTATATATGAGGGACTGCTTAAGCCGTTTGAATTGCAGATGGCAAAATGGCAGGATGATGATGACTTATTTATTTCACCTAATAATGATAAATTATTTGAATTGTTATATAACAGTGAAAATGATCTGTTTAGAAAAACACTTGAAAGAAGTTTTCAAATTTCTGAAGTTAAATTTAATAAAATGTGGCGTGATGCGGTTGAGAAAAGATTAGAGCTTGATAAAAAAACCTGTGATCTGCTTGATATGAAAAAGAAATATTTAGCTAGAGCAGATTTTTTCAATAAAAATATAGCAGGAAATAAATCTGTATCACAAGAAGATAAAGATAAGTGTGGATTGCAGATTTCTTTAGAAGCAAAAAAGATACTGGATATTCAAGCTGGATTGACAACTGAATTTGAAGAGGTAGTATCTGATTTTCAGGAGGTTATCTTCAGAATAAGATCATATATGATACAAAATAAGGCTTATGTTGAAAAGCTGCGAGTAAAGGGTAACGCTGGTCTTGAAGAAATTAATAATTATATTGAATATATGGAAAAACAGTTCGGTATAAAATATAAAGAAGAATTAAAACAGAACTTCTTGCTTCGCATGAGTTTGTGGGATAAATAATAGAAGAAAAATATAAAAGATAATATAAGAGATAATATAAAAAATAATATGAATAAAATCATATAATAATTCTAAAATATGATGATTATTTTTAGTATAACGAAATCGAGGGGCACGGTTTATGAGAATACCATTGGACGATAGTCAGATATTAAATGTTAAAGATGAATATGCTCTTGTCATGGATATATGGCATGAGCTTGAGAGGTTGGCCAATAATTATATGCAGAAGTGTGCTGACATTCAGAATAATCACAAGAATGCAGTTGACAAAATGAACTCCAATCATTCATCACAAAGAAAAAATCTAAAGGACTCTCAAAGTCAGAGATTAAAAGATCTTGATAATAATCGTCAGTCAAAATTGGAAGCTGTTCAGACTACCTATGAACAGAAGAAGCGTCGAGTAAATGATCTTAAAGATAGTGCACTTCGTGATAAGCAGACTGTAAAGTCGAACACTGATCAGTTCAGAGAAGACACAATGAATCAGATTAATCAAAGAAGGACTAGGATTGAGAATTATCTTAGAGATATTGATGAGGCTGAGGCGGAGATAGTTGCAAGAAGATATAAAAGAATTGCTAAGGACTCAACTCCGCTTGCAGATATGAATGCAACAACGATTGATCAGATAATGGGCATTAATCCTCATTTTGTTGCTAAAGAAGTTAATGATCTCAATGAAAAAATGCTTCAGAAGCTTATTAGGCCTGCGGTATTAAGAAGCAAATGTATAGAATTTTATACACTCAAAGTAAAGGCAAAAGAACTATATCAGAAGGATTTTCAGGAGCAGAGCAGAGTAATGCCGGATACTGAAAGAAAGATTTCGGCAATGCTTGGTGATGCAGAAACTAAGTATAAGAATGCTATTCAGTCCCTTAATGCTGATGATGCAAATGCATATCAAAGATATAGTGAAGATACTCTTCAAATTGAAGATGATTATAATCAGAAAAAAAGGCAGATTAATTCAGATTATTCGCAAGCAGAACAGCGTCTAAATACTGCCCAGGCAAATGAAAAAACAAATGAAGAAAATGCATTTAAGAGCATGTTGATCAAAGCACTTCAGGATTATCAGGCGGAGCAATTGATGAATCTGCCACCGAAGGTTTTGAAAAGCTTTGTGGATTCAGTAATGGCTAAAAAGATAACGAGTTCAAGGAATTTTGCTCCATCAAGCTCTGAACCGCTGAATGTTTCAATCGGCTATATTTATTTTAAATTTGAACAATTTTTGAATAATAAACTTGTTGATAAATTTATGACAAGTAACTATGGCTTTATTTTAAAGAGTGGGGCTTTTGTTTTTCCGTACACTATAGCTATAAATGAGAGTTTTGCTTATTGTTTTAAGTATTCCAATAAAAGCTCTGAAATAGCGAAGCAGAATATGCAGACAATCTGTCTGAATGCCTTTTTGAAAACTCCTCCAAATAAGATGAGATTTCATTTTATTGATCCACTAAAAACTGGACAAAGCTTTGCTCTGTTTAAGCATTTTGAGGAGGAGAACTCATCTAGTTACAATATTATTCTTGGTGGTATTCAGACTGAAGCTAATTCAATTGAAAGAGAACTGCAGGTGGTTGTTGACCATATAAAAGATATGCAGGTTAACACTTTCAAAGGTCAGTACAAGAATATTAGAGAATATAATGAGCAGAATACTTTAAATCCTCAACCTTATAATATTCTAGGTATAATGGATTTCCCAGCTGGTTTTACGCCAAAGGCAATTGATCTTCTTGGACAGGTGGTTGCAACAGGAAAAGAATGTGGCGTATATGTTGTTTTGATGGAAAATGAAGAGCAGGTGGCAAATGTCGATGCAAAGCTTTTCGGAACCATAAAGAATATAGAAGATATGTGCAAAACTTTCCAGTATGCTGAACCAGGTTATGTATATGTGGAGGAAGGAAGGTTTGATAATAATATCAGGTATATGATAGAGCCACCACTAAAGGTTCAGGAAATTGTTGAAATAGCACCTGTTATGAAACAAGGTATTAAGGATGCAGGACGTATTATTATTGATTATGCACATATAGCGCCTCGCCCAGAAACATATTTGAAATATAATACCAATGAGGGTATCTCAATTCCAATAGGTATGAGTGGTGCCAGTGATATACAAAAGCTTAATCTTGGAATGCCAGGCAGTCAGTCTGTTCATGCACTTATCTGTGGTCAGATAGGAAGTGGTAAGAGCCGACTCCTTCACGCGATAATAACAGGTGCACTTCTGCAGTATCCTAAGAATGAACTTGCAGTATATCTCGTTGACTTTAAGAGTGGTACAGAATTTAAGATATATGCAGATTATAATCTTCCTAATTTCAATGTTATAGCCATAGAAAGTGAGCAGGAATTTGGACTTAGTGTTCTTCGAAGTCTTAAGAGAGAGGCTGAAAGAAGAGCACAGATTTTTAATGATTATACTGTTAGTGATATTACGTCATATAATAATGGACCGGGAAGGCAAAATGGAGAAAAACTTCCAAGAGTCCTTATAGTAATAGATGAGTTCCACATGATGTTTAGTGGAAGCAATACAGATGTTACAAAGGAAGCGGCAGAAATAATGGATGGAATACTCCGACTTGATAGAAGCTATGGCTTCCATATGGTTTTATGTTCGCAGAGTATTAGAGGAATGAGTGCAATTAACGAGGCGGCGCTTGCGCAGATTGCTGTTCGTATTGCATTAAAATGTCCTAAAGAAGATGCTGATATAGTCTTAAAAGAAGGTTCTGATGCTATTCAGCAGATTGAAGAAAATGATGCTGGTTCTGCGATTTATCTGCCAGCAATTAGTTCTCCAAGGGTTAATAATAAGTTCAGAGTAGGATTTCTTAGTCCACAAAACCATACTGCACTACTTAGTATGCTTGATGGTTTTTATACAAAAGCAAAGATTAGAACAGATGCAAGAGTTCTTGTATCAGATGTTTCTGATAGTAGAAACAGTTTGTTCCAGAGATATGTTAAGGATGCAGAGATACTTGCAAAGGACCGAATTATTCATGTTGGTGAACCGCTTAAAGTAGATGCTAAGATGGAAATAAGATTTGATGCATTACCAGGTAATAATATGCTTCTTCTTGGAAAGAATGCTCAAAAGGCACAAAATATCTTATTTTTCATTACCTATGATCTTTTGCTTCAAAAAATTAATCAGGAAAGATTAGGACGTAAGGCAATCAATATTACGGTGATCAATTATTGTGATGGAGCGAATGTGGATATTAAGGACAGACTTCAGGAGATTGGACTAGATTATACTGAGTATTGTGAAGGGTCAATTGCATCTGTTGGTATTCAACAGATATTTGACCGCTTTGAACATAAAAATCCTGGTGATCCAGATGATTGGCTTATTATATCGCATCTTGGACTTGCCAGTGATCTTCAGACAGGCAGTATATATAATAGCAATAATCAAAATGCATTAAAGTTTGAAAGACTGCTTAAGGAAGGCCCGTCAAAGGGTGTGTTTGTTGTTGCATGGTGTGATGAGCCAGCATTATATAGAAGCAAATATCAGTCGACATTTGAATTCTTTGGCAAGAGAATAGTATTTAATGTATCACCTGAAGATGCTACAGCTTATGCAGATATTATTAAGGATGAAAGCATCAACAAGAATAATGCGTACGTTTATCAAAATGGTAAGGGAAATGAGAAATTCAGACCTTATTCAACACCAACAGATAAGTGGATCAAACAGTTAAAAGAAAGATTGGATGGAGAATTATAAATGAGCAGAATAGATTATTTCTATTTTATGGTTGATGTATCCAACAGCATGAGTGGAAGGAAAATTGGAGCGGTAAATGATGCCTTGAATAATATCGTCTTCAGGCTGAAGAAGATAATGCGCAGTCAAGGGGTGAGTGCCAACATAATATTACTTACTTATGCAGATAATGTTAGGTGGTCTAATGTACTGCCGGAGAGTGTTGATTCGTTTGTATTCACTGATCTAAATGTTGAAGGAACAGCATCTAATCTAGGGCTTGCTCTTTCTGAACTTGATAGTAAATTAAAAAGACAATCTGAAGCCAGAGGTGATGAGGACTATGTAACAACCATAGTCCTTTTCAGTGATGGTTTGTCAACGGATGAGTATAAGGATAAACTTGAAATATTAAATCAAAATGTATTATATAATGCTTCAAATAGAATTGGTGTAACATTTAAATCAGATCTTCTGGCAGATATTTCGCTTAAAATGTTTAAAGATTTTTGTAATAGTGAAGAAAATATCATCATTGACAGTTTTCAGCAGCTTAATCAAGCGATTTTTAATATGTACAGATAAGAGGTTGGCAGATGGGATTAGATTATGATTTAGATTTTAAGATGGTACATTCTCTTAAACTTGTGATTGAAAGACATGGATATGAAATACTATTTAAACCAGAAATCCTTATTGCTTGGATGATGGATTATAATCCACAGGATGAGAGTGTTTTTTGTGAATATAAAGATGCGATAATGCTTGGTGTTTCTGGGGCATTTGCAAATTCTTGTTTTGGTGGAAAAAATCTGGATGAAAAGGACTCTTTTGATGCTCAGTCTTTTTTTAATACATATGTAAATGAGAATGAAAACAGTATAGATAAGAAGAAACTGGCAGACTATATAAATATTCTCTGTGATGTTTTTGAAATACAGAAATTTGAATATGTTGTTACTGATAATGAGGCTGAATCAGATAATACTTTTAAAGCTATCAATTTGGAAAAAAATGTTCAGATTCCTGCAGAAGATTTTCAGTTTTCTGGAG
This sequence comes from uncultured Lachnospiraceae bacterium, assembly GCA_902783605.1. GTDB lineage: Bacteria > Bacillota > Clostridia > Lachnospirales > Lachnospiraceae > Eubacterium_Q. Next base: position 9,181 of record CACZRU010000057.1, on the reverse strand, counting down.
AGTCTTCAGAAAAAAATGTTCCAATTTCTGAAGATCTTACAGGAGAAGAATATTACAGAAGAGCAGAATCGTTCAAAAAGAATGCTGTGGTTGAGGATGTTGAAAATTATATAGATAATCTAAAAAAATCCAGTGATAAAAATTTCAACAGAGCATCACATGTATTAGGTCATTTATATCTCAAGGGGAAATATGTTGAGAGGGATTTTGAAAAGGGTATAGAGTATTTGGATAGATGTGTTAAGAATGGAGATATTAACTCTGCTTTTGAGATATATAACTACCTTCGACCGGTTGATTTAGATAGATCTGTTGATTACTTAAAGAAAGCGGCAGAAGCGGGATTAGTTCAGGCAGAGTATGAATATGCACTTATGCTTTATGAGATGGGGGGATCAGATAATAAAGCATTTGATTATTTTAATCGTGCTGCAGAGAAAAATCATGGATACTCATTATACTATATAGCTGTTTGCTATCAGATGGGTAAAGGCGTTGGAAAAGATGTTAATAAGGCTAAAGAATATCTCCAGAAGGCGGCGTCGATGGGAGTCTCGAGAGCAAAGGAAATATTGGAGGGGTTATAGATGCAAAATAGGGATAATATTGTTATTGGAATATTAGTGATAATTACATATTTTCTGATAGTTGCGTGGTTCAAAAATACGGAATTAGTGCAAAATCTTGGCGGAATGCCATTGGTTGACTGTGTTGTAAGTCTTATAGAAAATGGTAACAATACTGAGGTGATGTCAACGCTGGTGACTGATTTTGCTCAAGTTATATTAACTATTTTTGTTGTAGTATTTACTATGAATGTTATCCCGAATATTCCGGGAAGAGGATTATGGAGGATTATTACAGTTTTAGGCGCTTATGTAATAATTTATCTTTTGGCCCTAAGTCTTGTTAGAACTATAATATTTAGTGGAAGGATAAATGAAATTCTTCGTGTTTTTATAGCAATTTTTACTTCTGTTGTTGCTGGTCTCTTTGCGCTTGTTTCAGTTCCTTTAAGAGGTGTTATAGCAGCGTCCAGTATAAATACTTATTTGAGAGATTATCTTTTAGACAGCAGGATTGTTCATTGGCTGGCAGATTCATTTTTTGTAGCCACAGTAATCCTTTTCTTAACAGTTGCTATTCAAATGACTGTTGGAATTAATAATTTCTTTGATTATTATTTTAAACAGCTTCCATTTCAGCTTATTGGAATAGGAATAATGATAGGACTAATGGTTTATATGGTCAGAGGGGGAAGGAGTTAACAAAATTTTGGAAGACAGAAAGATATGTTATGAGGTTGGGGCACTTTTATATTGTCCCGCCAATAATGAAAAAATAGCAGAATATGTGACAACTAATAGATTTGGTAATAGATATTCGTTGGCATTATGTTTGGAAGATACCATAGCAAATAGTGCTGTTGAACAGGCAGAAAGTATTATGCTTGATTCCTTGAAAAAGATTAGTGAAGCATATCATGGGATAAATAAAAAAGATAATAACAACTTTTATCTGCCAAAGATATTTATAAGAGTCAGAGAACCAGAACAACTAAAGAAAATTGACGAACAGGTAAATGAGTATAAAGATATTATATGTGGATATATTTTTCCTAAGTATTCTGTGGAAAATGGACTGATCTATAATGATATAATTAAGAAAATAAATAAACGTTCGGATAAAATGATGTATATGATGCCTATTTTGGAGAGTTCTGATATCATTGATTATGCAACCAGAAAGGATGTTCTATTAAGGATTAAAACACTTGTAGATTCTGTAAAGGAATATGTGCTGAATGTTCGAGTAGGTGGAAATGATTTCTGTAATGAATTTGCGGTGAGACGTCATTATGATGAAACAATATATAATATAAAACCTATTTCGGATATTTTATCTGATATCTTAACTGTTTTTTCTAGAAATTACGTTGTTTCAGGAGCGGTATGGGAATTCTTTGGTAGTGATAATAATGAATGGAAAGATGGACTGGTTAAGGAATTAGCATTAGATAGATTGAATGGTTTTGTTGGGAAAACAGTTATTCATCCTAAACAAATAGATGTTGTGAATGAAATGTTAAAGGTATCACATAAGGACTATGAAGATGCGAGTCAAATTCTTGATTGGCGTGATGATAATGATAAATTGGTTGGAAAAAGCTTTAATGGTGAAAGAATGAATGAGGTGAAAACCCATGTCAATTGGGCTCGAAAGATCATGCTTTTATCTGAAATATACGGCGTGAGTTAGGAGACCGGATTAAATGAACTATAATATAGATACTTTAGTAATGACTGCGATGCGAGACAATAATAAAAAACGTCCGTATTTATATGTCAATCCATTACAGGGAAAACACATTCCTGTAAGTCCTGAAAAAGTAAAGGGAATGTGTGAAGTATTAGCTGATAAAATAAATTATGAGTATAAAGGTGAAAGGCTTCTTGTGGTAGGGTTTGCAGAGACGGCTACGGGCATTGCAACTACTATTTCATTGTTGTTAAAAAAATCAATGTATTTTATGACTACAACTAGAGAAAATTTTGAAGGGGAGGACTACTTATACTTTACAGAAGCTCATAGCCATGCAGTTGATCAAAAATTATATGTTAATGGCTTTGAAAGAGTGATTGGAAATATTGATAGGATTATTTTTATTGATGATGAGATAACTACAGGAAATACTATATGTAAATTAATTGATGCATTAAAAGACAGGTTTTCTTTTGCCAATTGTAAGTACACTATTGCATCAATTTTGAACAGCACTCCCCAGAATAGAATAGATGAGCTTAAGAAGATGGGGATTGATTGTGTATATATTTGCAAGATTCCATACGAATATAAAAATCGTCAGGTTAAGAAATGTGATGTGAGTACTAGTTTTTTTGATGCAGGAAAAATTGACCTGAAAAAAGAAATAAAAAACAAGTACTATATCAATTCTATGTTTGATATGAGATTTGTTAATGATATGTCAGTCGTTAAAAAGTCCATAGATGAAGAGAAAAATAGTGTAAAAAAAATATTTGAAAATGAAATATATGAAACTGCTATGAAAAAACTTCTCATCTTAGGTTCTGAAGAATTTATGTATCCGACTATTGAGATAGGAAGAGAAATAGAAAAGATGTTTGACCTGAAGGTTAAAATTCATTCAACAACCAGGAGCCCTATCTTAGTATCAGATGATATAAATTATCCATTGAAAAGCCGATATCAAATTAGAAGTATGTATGATGAGTATAGAACAACATACATTTATAATCTGGATCAATATGATGGTGTACTGTTATTTACAGATTCTAATCATGATAAGAATAATGACGTTGTCAGAGCGTTAGAGGCAGAAGGGAATACAAATATATTTTTATTTGAATGGACAAGGAACAGATGAAGAGTAGTTTTAAATCAACGGATGTTGAATTATTGTTAAAAGATATTACTGGGCTAGTTGACCCGATGCCGACAAGAGAGCGAGAAATACTAATCCAAAATGGAACTCATTATTGTGAGATGCTTCCTCTTGAGTATAGACCGTCAGCCGACTATGTAAATATTTATAATAAAGCATTAGAGGTTTTTTCGAAGGAGACTGCAGTTGCGGTATCAAGACTGGCTCAGATGCTATATAAAAGATATGGAGACAGGCTTGTAATAGTATCGTTGGCGCGTGCTGGAACGCCAATCGGAGTATTGCTAAAGAGGTATATATACAATAAGTATAAAAAGGAAGTCGCACACTATTCTATATCAATTATCAGAGGGAGAGGTATAGATAATAATGCAATGAGATATATTCTTTCCAAGCATAATGCCTCAGATATACAGTTTGTTGATGGCTGGGTTGGCAAAGGTGCGATATATAAAGAATTAGTTAAAGAATTAGCTAATTATAGTGGGATTTCCCGTGAATTGGCTGTCCTATCAGATCCGGCAGGGATTACATCACTTTGTGGAACATATAATGATTTTTTGATTCCGAGTTCTTGCCTTAATTGTACTGTTTCTGGGTTGATCAGCAGGACATTTTTAAGAGCTGATATAATAGGTGCAAATGATTTTCATGGAGCTGCCTATTATGGTGAGTTAGCGGAAGAAGATCGAACATATGAGTTTATCGATAAAATCGAAAGTCTTTTTCAGTATGATGATATTGAAAAGAGTGAAGATGCTCGTGAACGAGATGGGAGCGATGAAGTATTAGAAATAAAAGAACATTTTGAAATCAGAGACATTAACTTTGTAAAACCTGGGATTGGAGAGACCACCAGAGTCTTACTTAGAAGAGTTCCATGGAAGGTTTTAATTGATGATCGATTCTTAGAAGATGCGCAATTGGCACATATTATTCAACTAGCTAAAGAAAAGAATGTTCCTATTGAAAAATATAATTTAAGAAATTATAAATGCTGTGGAATAATAAATGATATGAGTGATGTTTAGTTGGTTCGGATATAAAAGCATTGACAATACGATAATATATGAGTATCATGAATATAGTGACCGCATGGTCACTATATTTTTACATAGACCATGACCACGTGGTCACTAGTATTTACCATAAAGAAATATATATATAAATTAGTGAAGAAAAGGAGAAAACAAAAATGCCACAGAAAGTGTTTATTGACTTGGATACTGAGAAGCAGGAACGAATTATTGATGCTGCTTTAAAAGAATTTGCAGAATATGGATATGAGAGCAGTTCGACAAACAGAATTGTAAAGGAATGTGGAATCAGCAAGGGTAGTCTCTTTAAATATTTTGAAAATAAGGAAGAGCTATATTTTTATCTTTTTGATACAGTATCAGCCCAAATGGCATTAGAGATGAGTGCAGACTTGGCTAAGATGCCTAAAGATATATTTGAACGTGTGATTTTCTATTCAGTCAATGAAATGTCCTGGTATGTATCGAATCCATTAAAGGGGAGATTTCTTATTGGTGTTGCTGCTGAAAGTGGTTCTGATATAAGAAAGAAGATTATAGAAAGATATGGAGAGAGGAGCAATGAAATATATGAGGAACTTCTTAAAGGGGTGGATATGTCAGGGCTTCATAGCAGTAGAAAGGAGATAACAAATATCCTCAGGTGGGTGCTCACAGGTTTTAACAGCAGCTTTCTTCAAGATGAAATTCACATAGGCAGTGATATGGAAATAATCAAGAAAGCTTATATAAAAAAATTAAGATGCTATCTTAAGATTCTTAAGAATGGATTGTAAATAAAAATAAGGAATCATATGAGGAGGAATCATATGGGAAGAAATATAAAAAATGAGTGTATAAAAATAGATGATACAGATATGTACTATGTATCATTTGGATCTGGAGATAAAAAGATGGTGGTTCTGCCGGGCTTGTCGGACGGACTAACGACTGTTAAGGGAAAGGGACGTTTTCTGGTTTCTCCTTATAAAAAATATCTGAGGGACTATACAATATATATGTTCAGCAGGAAAAACAAAATGCCTGAAGGATATTCCATAAAGGATATGGCTAGAGATCAGGTTAGGGTAATGAGAAAGCTGGGAATAGATAAAGCACATTTATTGGGGGTGTCTCAGGGGGGCATGATAGCACAGTGTATAGCAATATATCATCCTGAGGTTGTAGAAAAACTAATACTTGCAGTTACTGCCCCGAGTGCAAATGATGTGGCAAAGAATGCTGTGTCGGGATGGCTGGCTATGATTGAACGAGGCGAGCATACTAAGCTGATGGTTGATACTGCTGAAAAAATGTATTCTGAGAAATACCTTAAGAAAAATAGAAAGCTTTTTCCATTGCTGGCAGGATTCACAAAACCTTCAAGCTATGAAAGGTTTGTCAGGAATGCAAATGCAATTCTTCAATTTGATGTAATAAGTGAGTTGTCAAAGATAAATGCCCCAACCTTAATAATTGCAGGAGAAGATGATAAAACTGTGGGCAGTGATGCGGCCGGAGAATTAAAGAGAGGGATTACTGGAAGTGAAATGTATGTATACAGCGGTCTTGGGCATGGTGTATTTGAAGAGGCAAAGGACTTCTATGACAGGATATTCGCCTTTTGTGATAGATAAAAAACTTGTTAATTTAATATGTATATATTAATATGACATAAGTGTCAAAAGTCAAGAAGCGTACCTGCTTGAAGGGAAAGCTTTTTGCGATTGCAGTAAATACTACTAGAATATTATTAGAAAGAAGAAGTCAGAATAATTAATGAAGCTTGTTAAAACAAAAGAAGATAATATAGCAGAAAACTATCTGGAACTTCATTATGATAAAATTGATGAAGAGACATAGCAGTTACAATTCCATTTGTTGCCTGTGCAATTGTTTATTACATAGGATTCTTCAGACAGATTAGAAAAGCTAATAAAATGCTTGAGAATCTAAATGAAGATCTAAATGAAGATCTAAATGAAGATTTAAATGAAGATTTAAATAAGGATTAATTTGAAAATGAATGAAATAACTATAGAAGAGTTAAACAAATGGCCGAGAGATTCGTATGAATTAATTGATATTCGTGATGAGGGACTTGTGGCTTATGGTATGATTCCGGGAGCACTGCATATTCCTGAAGAAGAACTAATGGCAGATGAGTGTCTAAAGCTTAGTGAGATTCCTGTGGATAAAAAACTTGTCTTCTACTGCGAGATAGGTAGAAGAACCAGAGAGATAGAATCTATAAATCAGGGGGCTTGTCAAAGAGAGTGCTACAGCCTTGAGGGCGGATATGTCGGATATATAAGGTCGGGACTTTCGGATGACAGTGCTCAGAAGGAAAAACAGGAAAAGGCTGAGAAGAGTATTCAGAAGAAGTTTCATAAGCAGCTGTTTTCTCCATTTGCTAAGGCTTGCAAGAATTATCAGTTGATTGAAGAAGGAGACCATATAGCAGTATGCATCTCTGGTGGAAAAGATTCTATGCTTATGGCAAAGCTTTTCCAGGAAATACAGCGACATAGGAAGGTTAACTTTGAGCTCACATTTCTTGTGATGGATCCTGGATATAATGAAGCAAATCGTAAATTGATTGAGAGTAATGCCAAGGCTTTGGGAATACCAATTACCATATTTGAAAGTGATATTTTCGATACAGTTGATACGATAGAAAAGAGTCCTTGCTATCTGTGTGCAAGGATGAGAAGAGGATATCTGTATAGTAAGGCTCAGGAACTGGGATGTAATAAGATTGCGCTGGGACATCATTATGATGATGTTATAGAAACAATTCTGATGGGCATGCTCTATGGAGCACAGATACAGACGATGATGCCGAAACTCCACAGTACTAATTTTGAGGGCATGGAACTGATCCGTCCCCTCTATCTTGTGCGTGAGAGCGATATAATAGATTGGCGAGATTATAACGAACTGCATTTTCTGCAGTGTGCATGTCATTTTACTGATACCTGCACTACCTGTCATGAGGATGGAACGACATCATCGAAAAGGCTGGAAACAAAGAAGCTGATAGCAGAGCTGAAGAAGGAGAATCCTTATGTTGAATCTAACATTTTCAATAGTGTTGAAAATGTAAATCTGGATACAGTAATCTGTTATAAAAAGAAGGGTGTAAGGCATAATTTTCTTGATGAGTATTGATGAAGGTGACAAGTAGGGGGAGCAATTGGCTAAAAAGATTATATTTCAAATCCTGAATAGTTTTAGAGTGATAGCCTTCTGGATATTTATATCACTAATCTTTGTAAGTATTGTAGCTGCAAGGGAAGAGATGAAGGTAACGGTTACCGTAGAGGATGGCGTCCTGGGAGATAGGATTAATAATATAGCTAGTGGGCAGGAATTCATCTGTGTATGTAATGGGAAAAATATTACGGTCTTTGATACTATCGGTCGAGAGAAAGGAGATAAGGTCCAGGTAATATTTAGAGATGGTGAGTATTATGCACTTGTTGACCCTGAAAATCCCAAAATAGGAGTGGATAAATGGGATAGAATTAATTATAAATTCAATATGGCAACAGGGGGGAACTGGTTCTTTACCTTTGCTGCGTATATTTTCTTTTTAGTGCTTACTATAAAAAGTCGGAAAGAATTCAGAAATGAATATCCAATTCTTCTAACTGTTACTCATGTCTTTGGGCTGATATCTGTTTTTCTATTCTATATCTATTGTTTTTGGATTGAGTTTTTTACGCTGATATTATATGCGGTTGTTTTTGCAATTATCTGGATTAATAGAATTGTATCGCATAATTTACGGCAAAAGATGGCTGCTTCTGCTCAGACTAAAAATACTTAGTTGATGATTAGCAGATGGATTAGGTGTTAATTGAATTAGGTGGTTATTGAATTAAGGAAGAAACAATGACAATATATAAAGATAAAATATATGATGAGGAAAGAGCTTTATACGGCAGTGTTGGTATTTCTGTTGAAAACTGCCGTTTTGATGGACCTGTTGATGGAGAAAGTGCCATGAAGGAAAGCAGGGATGTCATGGTAAAGAGCTCTTTTTTTAATTTGAGATATCCATTCTGGCATAATCATCATTTGCAGATAGAAGATAGTGATATGACAGAAAAATGCAGAGCCGCCATATGGTATTCAGATGATATTAGAATAACAAATACCAGAATGCATGGAATAAAGGGACTTAGGGAATGCTGTGATGTTGAGATAGAAGGCTGTAATATCATATCTCCAGAGTTTGGATGGTCAGTAACAAATATAAGTATGAAGAATTCATTTGCAGAGAGTGAATACTTTATGATGAGGTCAACTGGACTGCAATTTGAAAATATTAGGATGAAGGGGAAGTATTCATTTCAATATATAGAAGATGCCGTATTTGATAACTGTTCATTTGATACCAAGGATGCGTTCTGGCATGCAAAGAATGTAGTTGTACGGAACTGCAGGGTTAAGGGAGAGTATCTTGGCTGGTACTGTGAAAATGTTACATTCGAAAACTGTACTATAATTGGGACACAGCCCCTTTGTTATTGTAAGGGACTTAAACTTATTGACTGCAGGATGAAGGAGGCAGATCTGGCATTTGAAAAGTCGGATGTGGATGCAGATATTCTCAGCAGTGTTATAAGCATAAAAAATCCAAGGTCTGGATCCATAAGGGTTAAGAGCGTGGAGGAGATTATTATGGATGATAAGGATGCTAAATGCGATATTATAACCACCGGTTCAATGGGGG
>CACZRU010000056.1 GCA_902783605.1 uncultured Lachnospiraceae bacterium | reverse complement strand
ACATAAAAAGGCACCCCTTTTCTACTCAATTTCTTTATCTTTGAGTAATTAAGGGGTGCCTAGTTAGTTAATTCAATTCATATATACTTCTTTTGAACAACTTATATAGTTATAATTTTTGCTTCTTTTAAAACAACTTATAGTTTATAACTTCTTTTATTACTTCATTAAACTTCTTTTATATTATATATTTTAGTTCTTCTTACCACCTATTACTGGCATGCTCCATCTGCTCCTAACCAGTAGCCATCTACATACTGGCTTGTTGCCATGTAGCCTGAGCCATCGAAGTAGTACCAGTAACCGTCGATCTTCTGCCATGAGTTTGATGGCCACCAACCAGTGATATCTTCAATCCACCAGCCTGTTGCATTATTTTTCCATGTCATCTTGTATGCTGAATCCCATGAACCGTCGCCGTTGAACCAGTAACCATCATACCACTCGCTTGAAGCCATATAGCCTGATGAGTTGAAGTAGTACCATACTCCATCAATTTTCTCCCACTGACTTACTGGGTACCAGCCATCTGTATCCTGTACCCACCAGCCTGTTGAATCACAGTACCATTTGAGTTCGCCAGTGTAAGTACATGTACCGTCAGCATTGTACCATTTGCCATTGTACCACTCATTTGCATGTGCTGGCTGTGTAGCTGCTGAACCTGAGCCTGTTCCAGTTGCACCTGTATCCTTCTGGCCTGAAAGCTTGCCTGATGAATCTTCCTTAAGCATTGGAATTGGTGTGCGAGCCTTGAGTACTATACCACAAGTCTTGCAGTGACTTCCTGTTGTCCAACCACCTGTTGTCTTAGTAGGAGCAACGCCTTCGTCTATAACAGCGACATGTCCTCTAGCAGGAACCTGAACCTGTCTATAAGAACCATTAACTATATTTCTCTGATTCTCAATTCCTGGCTCTGTACATGTTGGCTCCTTGACATAGCTAACAAAATACCACTCTAATTCCCATTTAGCGATTAAAGTTTTATCTTCGCCTGTATAGAGGGAATCTTCTCTCTGATATTGGAAGTCTTCTGGTGTATATTCGAGTCCTGTAGCCTCATCTACCCAACTCACTACCACATAACCTTCTTTTCCAGATGCAAATGGAGCACGAGTTGAAGGATCTCCATATCCAAGCCTTTTTCCTTCAGGCACAAGGATAGTCTTCTCATTTTTTGAAGCTACTCCATCTATATAACCTTCTGCTGATTTGAATGTGAACTTTACAGCGTCACTCCAAACTGCTGTGTATGTTTCATCTGCAGTGTAGGCAATGTTCTGAGTTCCGGTAAGTTTAAATTCTTCACCCTTGCTTGAAACCCATCCGGACAGAACGCTGTCATCACTTTCCATCTTTACAGTAAAGAATGTTGGCTGATTTTTAGGTGTGTAAAATGTAGCTGTATTACCCTCAATCTTAGCTGAGTTTTTATTTTCATCATAAGCTTCTGTGATTGTACCTCGGTCAGTTACATACTTAACTTCAACAGCTTCTTCCCAGTAAGCCTTGAGAACTGTATCCTCAGTAAATTTAATATCATAAACTGATCTCTGCATTGGATTGCTGTTTGGAATATTGTAATAAACAGTATTTTCACCCTCTATCTTCCATCCAACAAAAATCTTGGCACCGTATTCATATGTTGGTGTGATATTTGCAAAGTAACCAGCTTCAAATGAGTCACCACCATTTATAGATACATCTATGCTATCTTTCTCTGTCTCATTTCCAGAAGCATCTTTTACTAGAAGCTTTCCGCCATTTCCATTAATTGTGACAGTATGTGGCTGTGCAGAATTGTAGTAGCTGATGTTGATTTCAACCTTGCCATAGACTGGCATATCGCCTTCTCCAGTGTAAGTTTTATCAGTTATAACTGCTGTCAATTTACCAGATGTTTCATCAAGAACATTACCCTGAGCAACATTTGTCTCACCTCTGAAAGTAAGAATAGTGGAAACATCATTTGTAACCGGTTCTGCAAGTGACCACTCCATGTCCTCTCCAGCATAGTTAAATGCAACTGTCTTGGACTCATCTGTGAGCGCTGGAGAAACAGTTACATAAATAATTGCAACATCACCGGAGCGTGGATTCTGACTATAGATGCACTGCTGATAGTCAAATGAGTATGATGACAACTCAGGTTTCATACTGTACTCATACTTAAAGCCGCCTCCGCCTGGGCCATCGCCAGAACCAGGGCCACCACTTGATCCACCTCCAGGACCACCACTTGAGCCTCCGCCAGGACCATCAGCCCATGCTGTTGCTGACATGCCAAACACAAGGACAAAAGCAAGAGCTAACGCAAGTACCCTCTTAGCCTTCGCCCAGCTTGAAGATAATAAAACTTTTTCCATCTCTTTCACCTTTCTTTTATATGATTTTATTATTCTGCTTTTCCGTTCAAATATGCTGTCATATATTATTACACCTTTTTTAGGCATATTTCCACCCTTTTTTACTAGTTGCTTAAAGCAAGTGTGCATGTTGCGATTCACTTTAGTCAGTTGGCACCCTTTT
>CACZRU010000055.1 GCA_902783605.1 uncultured Lachnospiraceae bacterium | reverse complement strand
GAACTCCTATAATGTACACAAGCTCAGAAATGGCTAAAATAGGCGATTTCTGAGCTTTCTTTATACCTTGTGACAATACAATAAAATATACTTTGCTTTTTTTGTTTCTATAAATATGATTTTACTCTATGTATATAACTGTATAAATACTATTATTTTTTTGATATAATTACTATTTGAGAAAGTTTATTCAAAATACAGATAAAAAACGGAGAAGAAAAAGTGGCAGATACCAAAAAAGAACAGGAAAGAGATGAGCTTCACAGAGCTATATGGGCTATAGCAGATGACCTTAGAGGAAGTATGGTATGTGAGAATGAAGGACCGGGACTTTCAGATAATATTATTGAAGCAAGAAAGTCGGTTACAATTATAGATGGAAAACTTTATAATGATGTTACATTTAGTTCGCCTTCGGCTGCTAGTCAGTTTGTTATAGGGGCTGCAAGTAATGGATGGACTAACTGGAAGTGTGAAGATGGTAGTTCTATAGATAAGTTTCGAAGTTTCCTTAAGTTTCCAAAACTGGGGATTAAAGAAATTATAAAAATGAAAAATGGCTAAAATAGAGCGTTTTCCAAGTTGATGGTAAGTCGATTTAAGTTTCCCTAAGTTTCCGGAATGATTTTTCATAGAAAAAATGAGAGAAAGTATAATATAAATTATCTTTTGATTATCTTTTGAAAATTGGAATAATTGTATGTGAAATAAATCTCCCACAGCTTGTGGGCGATTTGATGAGGTAGCTGATTTAACTTTCCGGTAACTTTCCAAAACAGGGTTTTTAAAAGGTTGTAAAACTGAAAAATGGCTAAAACAGAGGATTTTCTTGGTTGATGATAAGTTTTTTTAAGTTTCCTTAAGTTTCCCAAATGAATAAAAGGATAAAAAAAGACCGTGGAAATAAGAAGAAATTAGTGTACAATTTCATTATTACCCCCAATAGACATCCGGATGATGTAGACGGATTCTCACTCGCGATGGGTGGCATAATATTCGATATACTTCTTTTCTGTATCATATCCATTACGAAGACAAATGAAGAGTATTATCCAAAGTACTAAAGCTATGAGATAATCTTCAGAATAGGCGTTTACTATGACGTAAACATTTGGATTGGTCGGATCGTACTTGATTTTTAATGTCTTTTTAAAATTGGTGTTTCCTTTTGTATATAATGGAGAAGCATAGTAATTCTGATCATTAACCACGAATTTGTAGATTCCCTCATATTCAGTTTCGAACTTATTTTCGGAAGCATTATATGTTTCAATTGGTTTAGAAGAGTAAAAGGTAGCAACTGCTTCTTTATACTCAATGGATTGTTTTTTATCCAGATATGCATTTATAGTTGCAGATAAGATGAATGAGAGTCCAACTAAAAACAGTATAATATAACCGACTCCATATATGCTTTTGAACATTTTCTTAATTATTTCTTTTTTAGGAATTTCCATAGTATTTCTCCAATTTTATATTATCCAGTATAAGAATTATATCATACATTGAACAAAAAACTCTATGTAAGGTGCTTTATATAATGTAAGGCAGTTCGTGGCTCTATTTTGGCTCTAAAAAATCTGAGAGCCACAAAACATATTTTAAAATATGATTATAAGAGCCCTAAAATAGGATGAACAGAAATACAGTTAAATGACAGATTCGATGATAGCAATCGAACTCCTTTAAGAATGTATTAATACTGAAGATATTAAAGCTCGCAAAACCGCTAATTTAGCGGGAGAAGCGAGCTTTTTGTTTTATGATAAATGAATTAAACATAAAATATCGTGTGAATCATGGTGAATTCATATATAATTATTATGTCTGAGGATGCAAGTAGCAGTTGGAGATAATTCCAATAAAGGGATTTGGGATTAATTATGATATTGGGTATGTGAATATTATTTGGGAGGATAACTAATGAAGAAGTGGTATGACGAGGAATATGAATTTACTATTGAGGTTGTAGGTTTCCTTCATGGGGATCATACCGAGAGGTATTGCCGTAATGGTGAGGAAATAGGTGATGTTTATAAATGTACCTATGGCTGTCCGGTTAATCAGGATGGATACGGAATTTGTTCCAAACTAATGATGATGTTATATCCGTTAATGGAGGCAGTACGGAGTGGTGGAGATTTGGAAAACCTTGGTGGTGACGGAAAATACTCTAAAACAATTGTGTGCCCTGATGGATGCGTGATATTTAAGCTGACAGCAACGCCTTTGGGAAATGAGAATTTCCATAAGGGCGGATTCTGGGATTATCCGGATGAAACAACTTAGGATTAGTGAAAGCTTATCTGTCATGTGGTTTCAAGGAATTTGAGGTCATAAGAAAACTATGGGGAGAAGAAAATCCTTGTCAGATATATGTAATGAATCTAAAATAATAACTATATATTTATATGGGTTTATGTAGCAGAGGGAAATAAATAAGCTTATAGGAGTGAAAGAAAAATGGGTGAAAATAATAAGGAATTTAAACCTTATGTTCCGGCTGAGAAAATCACACCGGAATTCACAGTCACATCAATTATTATGGGTATTATTCTTGCTGTAGTTTTTGGTGCTGCAAATGCATACCTTGGACTCAGAGTAGGAATGACTGTTTCTGCATCAATTCCTGCAGCGGTTATTTCGATGGGAATTATCAGAATGGTTATGAGAAAGGACTCAATCCTTGAAAGCAACATGGTTCAGACAGTAGGTTCTGCAGGTGAGTCACTTGCCGCTGGTGCTATATTTACTATGCCGGCTATATTCCTGTGGGCTAAAGAAGGGGTAGCTGAATCCCCAAGTATAATTACTATTACACTGATATCTTTGTGTGGAGGTATACTTGGAGTTTTATTTATGATTCCTCTCAGAAATGCTCTTATCGTAAAAGAACACGGTGTACTTCCTTATCCAGAGGGAACTGCTTGTGCAGAAGTTCTTCTTGCAGGAGAAGAAGGTGGAGCAAGTGCAAAATCTGTTTTTGCAGGTATGGGGCTTGCTGCTCTTTTTAAATTCCTGGTTGACGGCTTAAAGGTTATTCCTGGAGTTATAACAGCAAATATTAAATCACTCAAGACAGAGCTTTCAGCAGAGGTTTATCCGGCACTTATCGGTGTAGGATATATCTGTGGTCCGAAGATTTCTTCATACATGCTTGCAGGTGGTCTTCTTGGATGGTTTGTCTTCATTCCGGCTATAGTTACATTTGGCGCGAATACAGTCCTTTATCCTGGAACAGATACTATCATGAATATCTATCAGGAGAATGGTGCAGGTGCAATCTGGAGTTATTATATTAGATATATTGGTGCTGGAATGGTTGCTGCTGGAGGAATAATCAGTCTTATAAAGTCAATGCCTCTTATAGCTTCTACTTTTGTTGGTGCTATGAAGGGAATGAAGGATTCTGGTGGAGCAGGCACAAAGCGTACTGAGAAGGATATGAATATGAAGGTTGTTCTGGCAGGAGTGGCAGTAATCATCCTTCTTATATGGCTTCTTCCACAAATTCCTGTTTCACTTATTGGAGCTATACTTATTGTAGTATTTGGTTTCTTCTTCGGTGCAGTCTCATCTAGAATGGTTGGACTTGTAGGCAGCAGTAACAACCCTGTATCAGGTATGGCTATCGCTACACTTCTTTTTGCAACACTTTGTCTAAAAATATCAGGAGATACTGGATCTCACGGAATGGTTGGAGCTATCTCAATTGGTACAATTATCTGTATTATTACTGCCATGGCCGGGGATACTTCGCAGGATCTTA
Organism: uncultured Lachnospiraceae bacterium; assembly: GCA_902783605.1. Taxonomy (GTDB): domain Bacteria; phylum Bacillota; class Clostridia; order Lachnospirales; family Lachnospiraceae; genus Eubacterium_Q. The sequence continues at coordinate 2,951 of CACZRU010000055.1, read as the reverse complement.
AGACAGGTTTTATTCTTGGTGCAACACCTAAGAAGCAACAGATTGGTGAGATTATCGGAGCAGTTGTTTCAGCATTTACTATTGGTGGTGTACTAATCCTTTTAGATAAAGCATGGGGATTCGGAACAACTGAACTTGCTGCTCCTCAGGCTACACTTATGAAGATGATCGTTGAAGGTGTTATGAACGGAAATCTTCCTTGGGCACTTGTATTTATCGGTATATTTATAGCTATCGTTGTTGAGATTCTTGAAATTCCAGTACTTCCTGTTGCTATAGGTCTGTACCTTCCACTTGAACTTAGTACAACAATCATGATAGGTGGTATCATTAGATGGTTTGTTGATAAGAAATCTGAAAGCAAGGATAATGAGGCTGGTTCAGGTATACTATTCAGTTCTGGAATGATAGCTGGTGAAGGTCTTGTAGGTATTATTCTTGCAATACTTGCGGTTCTAGGTTTTGATGTGAAGATTGACTTATCCGGTATTGTTAATCTTGGAACTGTTGGTGGAATCATTCTTCTTATAGTGATGATTGCATGTGTATTTGGTTTTGCAAGGAACAAGAAGAAAGACTCAGAGAAAAAAGAAAGCTCTAAAGAATAATGTCAAAAGATAAAAAAGAAAAAAAAGTTAAAAAAGAAAAAAAAGATAAATCAGATAATTATCTTGATTTTATTCCTGTAAGATCAGATAAATATAAATGGGATACAGACGAAGATGGAAATGTAACAATATTTGTAGAGAATAAAGGGATATTTAATAGACTTGCTCAGGTTCTTCTCAAAAAGCCTAAGGTTTCACAGATACATCTTGAAGAGTTCGGAAGCTTTATCTATCCTTGTATAGATGGAAATGCTTCTATATATGAGATAGGACAGAAGGTTAAGGAACATTTCATGGAAAAAGCCGAGCCTCTGTATCCGAGACTTATACAGTATTTCAAAATGCTTTACGATTATGGTTTTATTGAGTATAAAAAAACACCTACACCATAAATGGGATAATAAGATTATGAGAGCCTGATCTTCAGGCTCTCTATTACTGATATGCGATTATTTGGAATCGAAATGATAAAGGAAAAGATACTGAGATGAAGTTAAGAAAATTTGATATAGAAACTGATTTTGATATGATGAAAGACTGGATTACTGATGAGAGAACGCACGCTATGTGGTGTGCAAATCTTATTAAGTATCCGCTGAGCAAGGAACACCTGGCTGAGACATTATATGATGTGGCAGACAGATTTGGGGATGTTCCTTATGTGGCATTATCAGATGATGATAAAGTAGTAGGTTTCTTTTGCTATACATTGAATAACGAAACAAAAGAAGGAATGCTCAAGTTTGTGGTTGTTGATCCAGAGGCCAGAGGTAAGGGAGTTGCCAGAGAGATGCTGAGCCTTGTTGTGAAACAGGCATTTGAAAACTCTGATGCAGCTGGGGTTCAGTTAAATGTATTTCCTGAGAATGTAAGAGCTAAGAAATGTTATGAAAAGGCAGGATTTGTAGAGAGAAATCTAACACCTAACGCCTTTTGTTATAAAGATGAATCCTGGGGCAGATGTAATATGGCTTTTAGGAGAGAGATGAATAATCCCTGGAAGGAAATAAGTCTTGATGATTATGAGAATCATATGAGTCTAGATAGTGTAAAACAGCTTCAGACATTAAATACGATGATGAAACTTCAGCTAGGTGATTATGATGTTTCTACCGTCATGATTCTTGGTGTTGCCGGAGGAAACGGACTTGAACATATTGATAAGAATAAATATAAGAAAGTTTACGGAGTAGATATAAATGAGGATTACCTTCAGAAGGTATCTGAAAGGTATTCTTCGAAAGATAAATTAGGCGGGATACTTGAATGCATTTCGGCAGACCTTACAAAAGATGTGGAGTCTCTTCCAACAGCAGAGCTTGTTATAGCGGATCTGCTGATAGAATATATCGGATATGGGGCCTTTGCAAAGGCTGTTGAACACATAAATCCAAAGGTTGTTTCTTGCATAATACAAATAAATACAGATACAGAAAACTGGGTTTCTGATTCACCATATTTACATGCTTTTGATGGGCTTGATGCTGTTCATCATCGGATGGAAGAAAATGAGCTTATAAAGGCTATGGAAAACAAGGGATTTACAGAGATAAAAATGGTGAAGGAAGCACTTCCTAATGGAAAAGCATTAGTCAGGGTAGACTTTCAGCGTAAGTGAATAAAGGATTTAGTTTAGAAAGGAATACTATGAATTATTTTGTTGAGGGACTTCAGGGAAGTGGAAAGAGTACTATGGTACAGAAAATCTCTGAGTTTCATCCGGATTATACAGCAATTCGAGAAGGGGATTATTCTCCCGTTGAACTTGCATGGTGTGCATATGTTGATGAAGATAAATATCAGGAAATACTTGAAAAGTACGAGGCAATTCGAGGATTAATAGAAGAAAAGTCATTTCATGAGAGTATCCATGAGAATAGTAAGTGGATTATCTGTTACACTCAGATTCTTACAGATATTCCTGGTTTTCATAAGGACCTAGAGCAGTATGAAATCTATAATAACAGGGTCTCACTTGATGAAATGAAGGACATTATCCTTAGTCGTTTTGCGGCCTGGAATCAAGATGAAAATAAAGATAAAAATCAAGTAATAAATCAGGACAATTATATTTTCGAATGTTCAATTTTTCAAAACATAGTTGAAGACATGATTCTTTTTAAGGATATGTCGGATGAAGAAATTTTAGATTTCTATAAAAAGGTAAGAAAAGCACTTGATGGAAAGGAATATCATATAGTTTATCTGAAAGCGGATGATGTCAGAGGTAATCTTGAAGTTATCCGAAAGGAACGATCAGATGATCAGGGAAATGAGCTCTGGTTTCCACTTATGATGGGCTTCTTTAATGAATGTCCATATTCAAAAGAAAGAGGACTTAGT
>CACZRU010000054.1 GCA_902783605.1 uncultured Lachnospiraceae bacterium | reverse complement strand
TCCAAATACGGTTCCAAATAAGAAGTTTAATTATAAAATTAACGATGTTCTTGAAGGACAAGTGATAGGAATAAATAAAACGGGTAAATTTGCAAAAGTAAAACTGTCAAATGGTGGTAATGCAAGTTTTTATAATTTAGATAATAAGGGACAAAGTAAAAAGAAAAAAGGTGATAAAGTAAAATTGAAATATTGTGGTAAAGATAAAAATAATAATGATCGATGGGAAGTAGTGTAAGGGTTTTTGTTCAATACATCGCAGAAAGAGGTTATTATGGCTAAAAAAGTTGAAAACATTGATAAGATAATAGCATTTTTAAGAGAGTCGCCACGATCAAAGGATGAGATAATGACTGAGATTGGTCTGGGGCCGGACAGCTGGCATAATTATGGAGGGGATGTCAGAAAAAAGCTGAAGCTGGAGGGAGAAACTCTCAAGATTAGTAAGGGTGTTTATTCTATTGTAAAACTGGATTCAGAGGAGCGTGAACAGGATGAAGAGAGAATGGATATTGCATTGTCCTCCACGGATACGGTTATGGAAGTACTTATTCTAAATGCACTCAGCCAGAAGGCATCTAAGAAGGTGGCGGAGCCTGGAAAGGGGCTTATGACCAGTCGTGAACTTACGGAAGATATTTTTATGAATACTATATGGGATGAAAATGATACCCTTGGCGATAAAGAGGAACTTAAAATCATATATCCATATAGCTTGGTTGATAGTGTTCTTGGTGCAAATAAGCTGGATGAAAAAAAGGGCATCAAGAAGAAGGGACTCATTCAAAAGGGTGTCGTTGAAATGTATGATTCAAATATAAGTACTCAGCGAACCTATGATCTAACAACAAAGGCACCTGTATATTTAAAGCTGAGTTACGGGGATGAAGCAGGATGTGTAAATATTTTTGATCTTAAAAATACTCTTCAGAATGGTGGCCAGGGCTACGCATTTTCAGATGTTTTGGAGGGGATTGATGATCTCATGTCTCTTTATATTGGTGAAGATAGATACGATATCAGCGAGTATTATAAAAAGCTTGGAATCAGTGGTAATAAAAAATCAAAGATAGAGAAATTCTTAAATAAGCTCAATAAGATAGATTTTAAGAATAGAGTACTTGATATTGAATACAAGCCGGCTCATCCAGTTAATAAAACAGCAGATAAATCTTCAAAAAAGAAAGATGCTAAAAATCAAAATGAGAATTATAAATTTGCAGTTGGTCTTGTGTTCTATGCCAGTGATAAGGATAGACTCTATCTGCTCGGAAAAAAAACTGGGGCTGGTCAATCAGAAGATATTATAATGCTAAATGCAGAAAGAATCGTAAATATTTCAGAATCTAAAAAGAAAAATACTATCTATAGTAATCCAGAATTTTTAAGTGTTTTTGATGAGATGTTTTCAGCTTCTATTGATGGTCCATTTGAGCTTATGGTTGAATTCGATAGGTATGGAAATTTAGAAGCTAAGTTAAAAAGAATGCGGGATATTCGTCCAAATGCAGTGATTAAAAATAAGCCAGGTGATCCAGATAAGCTTCTGTATTATGAAGCTGAGGTGAGAGGCATAGAAGATGTGGCCAGATGGATCAGAACATTTGGAAGAGCTGCAAAGGTAATAAAGCCTAATGAGTTAAAAAAGAAAATGAAGGAAAGCATAGATAGGACACTTGCTTATTATGAGGAGGGCCAAGAGGATGAATAAATATTATTATGATGAAATACTCAGAATGTCTGTTGAGATGGCCCTGTTTATGACTCAAGAGGGTAATTCGATTAATCAAATAGCTGAAGGCCTTCAGGTGGATAAAGGGCTTATAAGAGAAGATGTGCTGAATCTTTTTATCTTTGATGAGATGAGGGGGCTTCTGCAGGTTAATCTGGATAATGTTCTAAATGATGATGAGGAAATACTGAATTCATATCAGCTCGCTTATTACGAACTTATAAATATGCATGATGAGATAAAAAAACTTGAAAAAGCAGGCGAGAAGTATAGTAAAGAAGATTTTGAATTTGTATATGACGGTATTCCAGAGGATTTTGATATAGATGGGGCGTGGAAAAAAGTGGTACTAAAGCTCTTTTCAAAGAAAGGAAAAGAGGAAGAAGTAGATACGAAGGCGTTATTAAAGAATATCGATAATGCCAGAGTAAGAATGATGAGACGAATTAAAGGCACCACGGAGACAGGCGCAAAAAAAGGAAGAAATAAAGACGGTGAAAGATATGGAATATTAAGTGGGAAGTATGATGATACTAACTTCATTCTTAACGACAGGCATCTGAATTATGATGGGGAAAACGGGGAAATCATGTTGCCACTTTCTGGTGAAGAGTATACGCATCTGAATGCATTTTTGGAAAAAAATGGAAATTCACTTCAAAAAATGGATGGACTTTTTAAGGTAAAAAATGGTCTGGACATAAAGAAGGATGAAACGGAACTCAAATATAATATTCTCAAAAAAATTCAAGAAAATAAGAGCATTAAGTTTGAATATAATAACAGGACTAAAGGAAAACTTGAATGGGTTAAGATTCAGCCGAAGTGGATTAACTATAATGCTGATACAGGTTTTATGTATATTGTTGATTCAGATGAATATAGCTACAGGGTTGATAGGATAAAGGGCATGGAGATTTATGACCTTGAAGCTGGAGAAGAAATCGACAAGAAGAAAAAACTGACTAAAAAGATGGTAGATGTTGTTATTGATATTCCGAAGAGTGAAGGCTACGATGGTCTGATTTTCAAGATCAAAGAAGAAGCAAGAAGAAGAAATATGGATCCTAAATATAATGTTGAGGATCATTTTACTGAAGAGGAAGGAAAATATGTTTATAAAGACAAGATAGCAGAAAACGACCTTGGAAGTTTCAAATCCTGGGTATA
>CACZRU010000053.1 GCA_902783605.1 uncultured Lachnospiraceae bacterium | reverse complement strand
TTGGAGAAGGTATTTTGTTACTTATGGGGTGTAGCAAAAAACTATATAATGTATTGGGGGGTTACAAGTATTATTATACTCAAACGCATTAAAAAGTGTTCACAAAAAATATAATTTTTTAAAATCTTTTTTGTAAATTATCACGAGCTTTTATGCAAGTATCACAATCAGTTATATAAAACATACTATAAATTCGCATCCACTTGTGCATTTTCACCAATAAAAACCGATGCTATCGCTCTTATCCTCCAAAATGCTTCGTGAACATGTATAAACATATACAAAAACTCTAAAATTATAGCTGTATTTTACGCCTCACCAAACAGTTCCAGGAATTCCTGACCATTTATCTTTTCTTTTTCAAGTAGCAGCTCTGCACATTTGTGGAGAATTTCCATATTCTCTTTCAGAATTCTTTCCGCCTCTGAATAACAGTAATCTATAATCTTCTTAACTTCTGCATCTATCTGTGCTCCAACCTGTTCACTATAAGGCTTTGTATGTCCAATCTCTCGACCGATAAACACCTCTTCGCCTTCACCAGACTCATAATTGAGGAAGCCCATATCCTCAGAAAAACCATATTTGAGAATCATGCTTCTGGCAACACTGGATGCCTGCTTGATATCCTGAGACGCTCCTGTTGTTATGTCATCAAATATAAGTGATTCAGCTATTCTTCCACCCATAGACACTTGAATATTCTGAAGCATCTTATTCTTCGTCATGAACATATCATCCTTTACAGGAAGTGGCATGGTATATCCACCGGCTCCTGAACCATTTGGAATAATAGAGATAGTATATACTTCCTCCATCTCATTCAGAAGGTGGAAGAGTATCGCATGACCAGCCTCATGATAAGCTGTAATCTTTCTGTCTTTCTCAGAAACCTTACGAGATTTCTTCTCAGTTCCAATTCCTAACTTGACAAATGAATCATCAATATCTTTCTTAGTGATATACTTTCTGTTTTCCTTAGCGGTCTTAATTGCCGCCTCATTTACAAGATTTTCCAGATCAGCACCCGAGAAGCCCGCTGTAGTCCTTGCAATCTCTTCAAGATTCACATCATCACCAAGCGGTTTATTTCTTGTATGAACACGAAGAATCTCCTCACGCCCCTTCACATCCGGACGACCTACCATAACTCGCCTATCAAATCTTCCCGGTCTCAGAATTGCAGGGTCAAGGATATCAACTCTGTTTGTAGCCGCAAGTACAATGATTCCCTCATTTTCGCTGAAACCATCCATCTCAACCAGAAGCTGATTGAGTGTCTGTTCTCTCTCGTCATGACCACCACCAAGTCCAGAACCACGCTGACGGGCGACAGCATCAATCTCATCGATAAATACTATACAAGGCTTATTTGCCTCAGCATCAGCAAAGAGATCTCGTACTCTCGATGCACCCACACCAACGAACATCTCCACAAAATCCGAACCAGAAATCGAGAAAAATGGTACACCAGCCTCACCAGATACAGCCTTAGCAAGAAGTGTTTTACCAGTTCCGGGAGGTCCCTCAAGTATGATACCCTTTGGAATACGGGCTCCAATCTCAGTGTACTTTACAGGATCCTTGAGGAAATCAACTATCTCTTCAAGTTCCTCCTTCTCTTCATCAAGTCCAGCTACATCTTTAAATGAAATACCTGTCTTTAAGTCTTTCTTAGCCCTGCTCTTACCAAAATTAGCCAGATTACCATTTCCACCGCTAACTCCACCACCCAGTGAAGCCATCTGTGTAGAAGTCACCATCATATACATAACAAAAAGTATTGTTATAAAAATATACGGAATCGCCTTTTCAATAAGCCCTGTCCTGCTTACATCATAGATGGTGTATTCCACATCCGTTCCAGATACTATCTCAATCGTATCAGAAACATCTGGCGTATAATAAGTTACACCACCCTCTCTAAATGTTACATCAATGGTACCTGTTGGAATCTCTGCATTCTGATGTATATCAACCGATACAACCTTTTCCGCTTTTACATCTGCCTTCAGTTTCTCATCGGAGTAGTTCCTGTCAACATTTGCAGGTCTAGATAGAATAAACCACATACCTATCACAAATGCACATAGAAGAACATAAACCAAAAACAGATTGCTAGTAGCAAATTTAACGTTTTTCTTCAAGTTTATTTACCTCTTTATATATCTTAAAACCATAACTCTCTTTGTATCAGGCGTAACCTTATAAGCTTCGCTCAGCCTAAGCCCTACTACCCATACAATCTCATCTCCATCAGCAACCACAGGAAAGCCAGTCCTCTCTGACTGCTCAATCTTGCTGTGTGAAAAGAAACGAGACAATTTCTTTCGTCCTCCATCACCATTAATAACAATATAGTCATCTTGCTTTGGAGTTCTGAGAACAAGAGCGGTTTTTATTTTATCATAATCAATCATTTTCGTATATTCTTTTTTACTTATTTCCAGTCCTTCATCGTAATCAAGAACCTCCGTCTCCAACACCCCAGGAAAAGTATCCATACCGTCCATGAACGCTTCTTCTATAGATGCTTCTTCTATATAAGACGATTTACCAGAAGTCTTTTCATCTTTGCAAATGATTATCTCATTATAAGATCTTCTGGCTCTCATTCTGTAGATAAGATCCACACTCTTTCCTGTCTCCAAATCTATAAGTCTGCGAACTGCTTCAATATGCTCTCTAGATATATCTTTCCTTCTTCCACACACATTTTCAAGAGCTTTCAGTATACACTCTCCTTGAGCTATCTGTCCTAAACCTTTAAATTCCGATATATATATAACACTTTTTCCCTCTTCACAAAGAATACAGCCAGCATCTGTAATTTCAGCACTGATGTCGTCTCTTAGTCTTAAGGAATCGAGCGCAACATCAACAATATGATCAACCGCTCTGTCATTTATTCCATTTAACTCAGGCATTACAGATAGTCTAATCTTATTTCTCGAGTATTCTGTAAGCATATTAGTAGAATCAGTTATAAATGATTGTTCAAGTTCTTTCAGAAATCCCTCTATCTCCGACCTCCGGGTCATAAGAAGAGGCCTTATGATTCTGCCTCTAACAGGTCGAATGCCTGAAAGTCCGAATAAAGAACTGCCTCTGATCATGTTATATAAGACAGTTTCTGCAAGATCATCCTTATTATGAGCAACCGCTATCCTTACTCTTTTTTGAATTTCTTTTTCAAGAGTCTCAGCTTCATTCTCAAAAACCTTATACCTAAAATGTCTTCCTGCCTCTTCCTCAGTCATATGTAATTTCTTAGCCAGAAGCGGGATATCTTCATGATAAACCTTGTACGGAATATCTGCGGAAGCACAGAGTTCTATCACAAATCTTTCATCACGGTCAGCTTCATCGCCCCTTATCATATGATTCACATGAATCACTTTAAGACTCAAACCCTCTCCTTTTTCCTCAAATGATTTTTTTAGTTGAAGAAGTACTCTTAAAAGAGCTACAGAATCAGCACCTCCAGAAACACCAACAATAACCCCTTCTCCAGAAGAAATCATTTCATTATTGTTAATATATTTAATTATGGAATCGATAAATATATCTTTCATCTCATCTATACTCTCACAAAACCTTCTATCAATTGAAATATCTCAGTCATGCTGTGGCTTTAATACCACTGAGAATCCCTCAAACATATAATACAAATATAGCAGCTAACAGAAGTCTCCGTTAACTGCTATTATTTTAAAAATATTAATCATCACTTTGTTTTGGTTTAATAAGAATTTCATCTTCATTAACTAGACCAAGCTTATTCTTCGCTTCATCCTCAATGTACTTCTTGGTCTTCATATACTTACCACGCTCTTCTAATTCCTTTGACTCGTTCTGCACCTCTTCCAATCTTTCCTCAAGCTGTGCCTGAGTGATTGATAATTCCTTAGATCTATGATGGAGAGCCGCAACCCTCATACCACATCCTACAGCAATAGCCAAAGTTAAAAGTAGTAAAAGCGTAATGCCAAGATTAGACCTCTTATTCGATTGTCTAGTGTAACTCTTTGACATTCTATACCCCAATCCACAAATTTAGACAAAATCACTTATTCAGTATAATACATGTTTACATAACGCGCAAGTAAAAATTATTATAATCCTTTATATTTCCTTTATATTCCCTTGCCTTTTTGCCCAATCTGTAAATTTTTAAACCTGGCTATTCGATATTTATACAGTTTCACTACGAAATCAGCTCGAACATATCAGACGCCTCATCCTTCTTAACCGTCTCTACAACCTTGAGAACCCGTGCCTTTACAGTTTTATTTCCAAATGCAATCTCTATTTCATCGCCTACTTTAACATCATATGATGCTCTAGCCACCTTGCCATTTACTACAACACGCCCTGCATCACAGGCTTCATTAGCAACAGTTCTTCTCTTAATAAGGCGAGATACCTTAAGATACTTATCAAGTCTCATATTAGTCTCCTTAGTTACATATAATAAGTTATCACTTTGTGATTTATGGAATTACAAAAGTAAATTCTTCTGATATTCAAAAGCAGATATACAAAAACAGATATACAAAAACAGATATACAAAAACTGCCGCAGAGAAAATAACTCACGCGGCAGTCTCTAAATTCATGATTTATTGGCTTGTTTAGCAACTCTTAGCTTACA
>CACZRU010000052.1 GCA_902783605.1 uncultured Lachnospiraceae bacterium | reverse complement strand
TGTCTATCATCACAGCATAGTTTTTATCTATAGCATCCGATATCTTAGGTTCATAATACATCTCTTCACTTATGCTGCTCTTCTCTGCTTTTATCCTTTCTGCTGCCTCTTCCTTTGCTTCATCGGTAAATGTCACAAGCATAGTTGAATAAGGAATAAGCCTGATCAGCTCATCATCACTCATCTTGTCCAGCTTTTCGAGAAGCATATCATTATCGATATCATCAATCGTCATTCCATAATCAGCGAGCTTCTTCTCTATGTCTTCTATTTTCTCATTGAAAGCATCCGAGTCTTTAAGCTTCTTCGCGTCAATCTTCCCACTCTTCACCTGGTTTTCAGCATATTCCCTGATCGGAAATGCTTTGTAACTCATATATACATATGCAAGTGTCTTAAAGTTAATGTCGCTATCCTTTTCTGCCTTAGTATATTCATACTCAGGTTCCATTATTAGTCCACGAACAGTTCTTTTAAACTTAACACCGTTATATTCTAGTTCGATCTTTTCCCCTACAGATATATCCCACTGATTAGCAAATGACCAGTTAAGCCATACACCATCTTCATCTTCGTTGTCAAAATCTACACTATCCGACTCCTTCAGCCTGTCCTCATTTCCTTCTGTTCCTTTATACAGATATGGCTTAAGAATAATACTCTCATCCATAAGATAGATATCCAGCTGAGCACCGTCATAATCCACTGTAGTCCCCCGCATCTCAGTTCTGAACTGCGCATCCTTAACAAAGTCAAGCTTTCTTACCTCATCCAGATTTTCCTTCTTGAAACCTTCACTATATATCCATGCATCTGCACAATTTGTTTCTTTATGAAAGTTTTCAACAGCCTTACTGCTTCCTACTACATTTGATTCAAAGCCGGCATATATAAATGTTGCGAGAAACGAAAGAATCATTACTGATAGAAACTGGCCCAGATTTCCTCTCATCTCTCTAAGCATTTTTCTAAATAACATTTACCACTCCACCTCCTCTACAGGTACAGGAGCCTCATTTATCTTAATCTCTCTGATTTTGCCATTCTTCATTCTTATAACTTTATCCGCACATTTTGCAATATCTGCATTATGAGTTACCACTATTACGGTATTACCGTAGTTGTGAGACATTTCTATCAATAGTTCGAGTACTCTAACTCCCGTCTCTGAATCAAGGGCGCCTGTTGGCTCGTCTCCGAGAATTATCTTCGGATTCTTGGCAAGCGCCCTTGCAATCGATACTCTCTGCTGTTCTCCTCCCGACATCTGTGACGGGAACTTCTTTGCATGATTTTCCAGCCCCACTCGTTTCAGCATATCCATTGGATCCAGCGCATCTCTTACAATGCTTTTGGTAAGTGCTACATTTTCATACGCTGTAAGGCTGGGGATCAGATTGTAAAACTGAAATATAAATCCTATCTTTTCAGCTCTATAGTCCGACAATCTCTTATCATTCATTGCCGAAACCTCAGCCCCATCTACCGTAACTGTTCCTGATGTCGGTGTATCCATTCCTCCAAGCATATTTAACACTGTGGATTTGCCAGCTCCCGACTGTCCCAGTATTACTACAAACTCTCCTTCTTCTATTGTGAAGTCTACATGGTTTACGGCTACCTGTTTGCCTTCCCCCTGTCCATACTCTTTAACAACATCTTTAAACTCTACAATTGGTTTTCCCATATTCATTTTTCCTCCAGATTCTCAACTTTATTCACCTTTCTTATTCAGTAAAGCAATTAGTTCTTTTTTTGTTTCATCTTCAAAGATAAGATCTATCAGCCTGATCTTAAGTTCAGTCTGCATATGTTCCATCTCTGAATCATGAAACATGTAGCTGTTTTCATAGGCCAGCACTATCAGCTTGATATAATTCGATATCAGCGCTACGTTTAGATTTTCTCTGACTCCTTCAAGATGGCCAAATAATCTTTCTGCAACATAGGTTTCTCTTTCAAGACTCACTTCTTTGCCTCTTGCCTTATCCGCCTCATAAAGTGCTCTTTCATCTTCCGCTGAAAAGTTCTTATAAACAGAATTATTCGAAAGAAGTGTAGTAAACCACATGTCAAAAATCTGAGCCGGTTTCATCTTCTTTCCCGGTGGAAACTTTTTATCAAGAGCATCTAAGAGTTTTTTTCGATTATGTTCCAAAGCATAACTTACATATTCTTCTTTTGAACTGAAGAAATTATAAAATGTACTCTTACCGATTCCCACTCGCTTAGTGATCTTATCCACAGACATATGTGTAAGTCCGTATTCCTCTAAAAGCGGTATCGCCTGATCCAACATAGATTCCCGCAATTTTTCTTTTTCTTCTTCTGTAAAAACTCTTGGCGGCATAGATTAACCTCCTCATA
>CACZRU010000051.1 GCA_902783605.1 uncultured Lachnospiraceae bacterium | reverse complement strand
CAAATGCATTGTAATACATGCTGTCCAACACATGTCCAACAAAAAGACGATACAAACTTCATAAAACAAATCAAAACCAAAAAGATAGCATCTACGCCTGCTATACAGCTATTACATGGCAGGACCGTTCTTCTTTGGCATCATGGTAGCAAGATCAATGCCCTTATCTATACCACGACCCTTAAGGCTGGTCTCTATCTTCTGAAGGTCGTTCTCCATCTGGTTCTTGCTCGGCTTCTGCATCTTCACAATGTTTGTGTTATTGGCGATTGTTCTGAAGGCCTTGTTGTGGTAAAGTCTGTCGGCAACTTCGTCAGCCTTTGACTTATCCTGAATATTATTCATTTCATAATACTTGTTTATGAGACTCTTTGCATATTCCTTCTCATACTCTTCATGTGGATTAAGTCCTTCATCTATAGCTTCACAAGCCTTACGGATTTCTGTACAAACTGCCTTTCTTCTTGTCTGTCTCTTACTTGCACCCAAAAGCTGTCTATCTACATGCCTCTCATATTCACCTACCAGCTCAAGGAGAGGCTGTGTAAGCATTTTCATATCCTTTATCTCTCTTCCCTGTGCACTTGCAAGATTATGACGGAACTGCTTCAGTCCCTCTGAAAGATTCTTGTACTGATCTGAATCATTGGAGTGCTTTGAATTAGTGCTGATAAGTGCATCATAAAGATCATTTGCAGTCTTCATATAATCCACCAGCTGATCATTAGATACTCTGTTCTGTTCAAGTTTATCAATACTTTTTGGTTCAACCACATCATAACCTGCTATAGACTTATGTGGCTGAACTTCAAGGGCTTCCTCACCATTTATATTTATACTTTCGAAGTCATGGAGGTAGTTGGACAGCTCCATATCAAAGATACCGTCCTTTACATTGACCCATTTGCCAACAACCTTACCATCCTCATTTACATATTCTACTCCGTTTTTACTAGAAAGCTTGGTATGAGGGTTCTTAATTCTGAAATAATACTTTGGAGGTACATCTTCTGTCTTATAATATCCAATTATCGAATAAGCATGCTGCTCATCTGCAAGATCCATCTTCTTCGGATCAGCATATGTTGATGTGGATACAATAAGCCCCTTGTCTATCGCGTTCTTTACAGTGTTAAAGAAATTATCTGTCTTAACAGTCTTAGGTACATCTGCAGCAAGACCGACATCAAGTAAGCCTTCACGACATTCCTGATATATAGCTCTAAGAGTTTTTTCTGCTACAGCATGTTTTTCAGGACGAACATTCTTCTCAAGAGAAGCATCTATTCCCTTATCAACAGCTACACCAAGCATAGTTTGAATATTCATTGAACCTATATTAGAACCCCCTGCATATTCAATTATTTCCCCAGCTACAACCTTTAAAGCGTCATATATATAATCGAAATACTCAAAATCAGCTCCCTCTATCTGGGTGTCACATTTGTAGCAGAATTCCTTGATCATCTTATCTTCCGGCAAACTCTGGAACTCTTTTTCAGATTTTTTTCCTCCCGATTTCTTATAGAAAGTATACATTGCATGTCTGGCTATAGAATCAGCACTTTTAACATCCATATCTTTTACTCTTTCCAGCTTATCAAGACTCTTCTGGAGGGCGCTTCTTTCACCTTCATACTCAAAAAGCTTAAGCTTATCAACACTGCGTGACTTACCCTCAGCACCAAGCATAACTTCAATGAATGCAGACTCACTACCACCTTCAATACCACTAACAGTTGGCTTCCAATTCTTATTCTTCTCATTATTTAGATCAACAGGAAGATTTTCGGCCTCACCATATGTTACATGAAGACCACTCATAGCATAGGCTCTCTCAATAAGATTAACCCAGAGGCAGTCCACACCCATTCGCTCATACTGAAGCGCACCAACGGCACCAAACTTAGATATCCTCTTGTCTACGCGAACATAAATAGGTCTATACTCTGTCTTATATGTATTCTTATCATAGTGCTTTCCATATAATCTTACTGTTGCTGTGCCGTCGCCATTGTCCTTGATCATATCCTTGATCTTCTGTGGATACAGCCTGCACACATTTGCAAGACCTGCATAGAGGTAGCACTCACCTGAAGCAAACTGCGCAACATCAGTAAATCTTGGTTCATGAGGGAATATAGGCGCATCAGGAATATCCTCCTCTCGAGAAGTTGTATTGGCAAGACCAGCAAGTCCCTTCATAATCACATTCAAACCTTCTCCTTCGATAGACAGATTAAGTGGCACTCCCGATGAATTGATATAGTAGCAGTTCTCACCCTTTTCATTCTGGAACTCAATCTGTGTACGTCCCTTCTGTTTATTAGCATCAGCAATCTGCTTATTTACATCAGCGCTGAAGCTGTCCATATCCTTCATGTCACCCTTGGAAATGGATTCGAAGTACATATCAAATGAGGCAAGCGCCCTTCTTCTGTTATCTATTGTCTCAGACCTGACGGTAAACTCGTGGTCCTTCTTCTCTTTGGCTTTAGCAGAAAGCTTATTATAATCTTTCTCACTGAGTGCATTTACATCCTCCTGGAACTGCAGTTCTTCTTCATCCAGCAACTGATTAAGTTCCTCAAGCATCTTTGGAAGATTTGAAACAAATTCTCTTTCCTTCACATAGTTGTCATGTGTATAAGGATCCAGCTCTGCATATTCCTTCATCTGCTGAAGAAAGCTGTTAAACTTTGGATTTCCTTCAAAGAAAACCTTGTACATAGCACAGAGATTTCCAACCATCTGCTTATCCACGAAGGTATCTTCCTCATAATCATGGTAACCTGCATTTATTCTCGCATGTCTCTCCAGCTGTTCCAGCGACTTCTCGCCATACTTAGCAAGATGATCAAGTGTATTATTAAAACTATCAATAGCAGCCTGTCCACTGACATGATTCTCACGGTCATCAGCCTTAGAATTATTTATCTCCTTAAGTATTTCCTGTTCATTGTTCTCTTTCATAGTTAACCTCCATCTTCACCTTTGTTTTCTTCAATATTTGTAATTATATTTATTTCTTTTTTAACTTACATCCAGATGATAACATATAATGGATAACAAAAGTGCAACAAGAAAAAAGAAATTTAAAAGAAGTTACAAATTTTTTTGCAACTTCTTTTCTTAATTATCTTAATTTAAATATAAAAATTCTTCGCTTCGCTCAGAATGACATCTAGATAGATATCCCAGTAGTCTTGACTGTATTCTTAATTGTCCTCTTAGCACTCACATTCTTCTTTAATGCACTCTTTTCAATATCAGACATCTTTGTAAGTATGTTCTTCTTATGCTTGCTGTTCTTCAGAGCTTTCCTTATCTGCTCCTCAACCTTTTTTGAGTCAATCTTCCCCTTATCGCCAAAGATCTTCTCGTTCTTGAAATATGATACAGCTACAGCCTTCATGTTCTCAAGGCCATTCTGCTTACCTGAAATAGCAATTCTTACTGACTCATTTGCAGGATCTGCTATCATGCCGTCAATCACTGCACTGGCAAGGTTATCATAGAGTTCAGCTCTTGTAGCAATACTCAGCTGAACACCTTCCTGATGCTTCTTTACAAATGTCTCAATGCTCTTATACTTTCTTTTATTCTCAAACAGTCTGTCGCCTGCTTCATTCATCAGTCGCTCAGACTTTGCCTCAATATTCTTCCACTCATTGTACCAGCCGTCAGGATTAGCCTTCACGAGATCCTTGAACACCTTGTTCGATGCTATAATCTTTGCCTTCTTCTCAATCTCACCACTGACGATAAATTTTCTATGCTCTCTAACCTCATCGGCCGAAATATTTCTGTCGAGAGCCATATCGATATACTTCTTAGTCAGATAATTCTTTGCAAGCTGCTCAGGCTTTGCATCCTGCTGAAATGGGCTGTACTTATCTGCATCTTTAATCACAAATCTATTAAATTCATTGAGTTTTGCTATAAGAAGACTCTTCTCTGCCCCAGCCTGATGATGCTTTGCAAATGTCTTCCCCTCTGCCTTTTGATCAATATCAGGAGAGATAGTCTTTCTGCTTTCAGCCATATCTGTAAATGATGTCTCTCGGCCAACCTGCTCATCAAATCTATTAAATGACTGAATCACTGAATTCCCCAGCTCGTTCAGATGACTATTATATAGCTTTGTATGATCCAGCAGATCCTTGGCTGTACTAAGTCTTTCAAGTCCAGCTTCACCCTTTGGCTTGTTAAAAACATCCTCCTTAGCACGGCAGTAATCACTTGTCTTCTTCTTCATCTCTGTTACAGCCCCGTCGATAGCATCCATACTGCTGTCAGGACTCTTAACTGTCTCAATACAGTTCTTAAGAGCAGTGAGCATTGCCCTGTATTCTGTTGAACCCTCTCTGCCAGCTTCAGGATTAAAGTTTGCCTCTGCATCCTTCTGCAGGAATGCGAAATGAGCCTTAAACTCAGTCAGTTCTTCAAGAAGAGAATCCTTATAGGCTGCATATTTATTAAATGCTATATCAGCATCTGCAATGTCCACATCTCTTGCTTGTAACTGAGTTGACTTCTGAAAAATGTCATCTGGTATATTTACAACTGGTTCAACACCAGGTGTAGTAGTTACTGTAATTCCATATCTATGCAGGAGTTTACCCTTATTATCCCTGGCTAGAAGAAATCTCTCAGCTACTTCTGGAACAAGTCTTTTACATCTATTATTCTGGAACTTTACTTCATTTCCCTTATTTATTCCGGCAGGAACCTTATCCAGAATCGACTGGTAAACTTTATATGATTTTACATCAACCAGCTTTGCAGCAAGCTCCTCTCTTACCTCATCTGCCTTATATATAACACTAGGTACTATATTATTCTGCTCAAGCTCCTGCTCTTTTTCACGAACTTCTTGAGCAACCTTATGAGCGGCTACACTGAATAAGTACATATGGAAGAGATTAAACTGTTTCTGATTCAGAGAATTAATATAATCTACTGCGTAGTTATATTCATCAGGATCTGCATTTCCCTGCTGCTCAGCTTTCATTATATTAAATACTCTCTCAGCGAAAGCACTCGGTTTTTTCTCCTTCAGATCATCAAGCTCCTTCTTAATCTGTTCTGCATGAGGAACCTGCTGTATCTGATCCGGATTATTCTGAGCAACATTACTTTGCTTAGCCGCTTCAGCATCAGCAGCCTTAGCATCCTTTTCCTCCTGATTATACTTTTCAAGTACAGCTTTGTAATCATCTATATACTTGAAATACTTTTCGTTCTCAGCATCTCTCAGCAGACCTATCAAATAATCATTTTCATTAATGACATCTATTATAGAATCTCCATCGACTCCTATAACAGAAGTATCTATTATTGCCTGTGCTTCAGGATTATCCTTTACTATTCTATAATATGCAAACAGAAGTTTTCTTGTGCTTGGATCATCTTTCTGCCAGGCTCCCTTACACTTATCAAGGAACTCACTAAAGCCTGCAGACTCCTCAACTTCAAACTCCGGCTTCAATCCATCAATCTCAGCTTTTCTTTTCTTAAGTACTTCATCAAAATGTGGCATCTCTCTTTTCCTCTCTTCTCCAATGATTTTTATTATTCTTTTTTATTATTTACATGTTACTAATTTTCAAATCACTTGTACTTTTTTAAGCTGTTCTTTTATTCTTTTTTCAGCTTACAACGAGATGATAACATAGCAGGTATAACAAAAGCGCAACATAGAAAAAATAAAAATCAAATATAAAATCAAAAAAAGATATATCAAAAAAATAAAAGAAGTCACTATTAACGAGATACAGAACATATCTCTTTTATAACAGCAACTTCTTTATCTTTAAATATTCCCTTTAAATATCTTCTTTTAATATTCTCTTCTAATAATATCTTATACTATTTTTTCTAATATTTTCTTCTAATAATCATTAAATGATCTAGATCAGAAAGTCATCCTTAACTGCTGGATCCAGCGTCCAGACACGTGTAAATGCATCTCCTGAACATAGTTTCATATAGTGTTCTTCATCATCCGGGAACACACGGGAAGTGAAAACAGCATCTCCATCATTTACAAATATTTCCACTGAACTTCTATCAATAAATATCCTAAGATGTGATAATCCTTCTGGAAGAAGACGTGACCTTGTCTCTCCTTCAGCAGTATTAAAACGCCGTTTCATTTTGCTTCTGTCTATAGTTATTTCTTTTTTCGTATCATCATATCTTATGGAGATACCACCACTACCAGTCTCATCTGCAAAAACATCAAATTCTGTATCACCAGGTCTGATGTCAATCTCTATTTCACAAGCTGGAGGTAATGAAGAACAGCCATACTCATTTTCAGAAAGCTCCAGCTTATCAGATCTTAGTTTTTTCAGCTCAGGAATTGGTCTTTGAATAAGCCTCCTGCCACGAACCGTCAGCTCGCGTGGCAGAGTAAGACATCCAGCCTATTCCTCTTCATCCGTTGGATAAGAAACATCCGGCAGCCCCATCCACGCAACGAGTATAGCTTTATCCGGATCCTCCGTATTATTTGCGCACGCTGCAGCATATGAATCAAAACCAAAATCGAGAACATGGAACTGCCCATCTGGTATAAATGTCAGTGTATCCCAATCCATATTTCCCATGATATAGCCATTATGGTTTGTACTATCTCCTCGGCCTGGAAGTTTAACATGCTGAGGACAAAACATAAGCACGTCGTGTCCACCAATATGTTCTATAGTCGGGCACTCCCACATATCTCCTAATTCTTCAAAGCCAGGCACTTTAAGTTCTCCGGCAAATGTCCAGCCATGCTGAAGGTCTTCTGACTGATATATTAAAACACATCCCCTCTTATCTCTGGTCTGTGCCCCAATGGTAATATAGTAGCACCCTCTGTCAGGCATAGCTATAATCTTAGGATCCCTCTGATGCTCTGTATAATCTGGATTCGAACCAAAAAGAGGAAGTGGATATTTCTCCGGCCAGCCGTCAGTCCCCAGTCTTGCAAGGCAGGTATATGCATGACGTGTCCAGTCAGCATCTCTATGATTTCCAGTATAATAGAGATACAGCTTATCTCCTATTGGCATGGCCGAACCTGAATAAGCACCTTTATTATCGTATCCATCTGCTTCATCAGGAAGAAGACAAACACCTAGATTCTTCCAGGTAACAAGATCCTTGGAAACTACATGATACCAGTACTTTAAACCATGTACAGCTCCCCATGGACACCACTGATAAAAGAGATGCCATTTATTGTCAAACCATACAAAACCATTTGGATCATTCATTAGTCCCGTAACAGCTTGATTATGAAACGTCTGACGATACTTCGACTTTGATATTCTGTCATACAGATCCTTTATCTCCTGAGGATCTTTCAAATATCTATATTGCTCTTCTCTAGTCCATTTTTTTATAGTATCACCCATAGCATCACCTCTTTGTCAAGCAAATATGATTTCTATAGTCCCTTCTCCTTCTTGTACTCAGATACATTTGTTTCAAGTACAGTCTTTCTGATTGGAAGGATTCTTCCAGGCGATACAGAGAGTTCATCATAACCCATAGCAAGAAATTCCTTAGTCAGGCTAAGATCAGCTCCTAATTCACCACATATTCCAGCCCACGCATTATGTCTATGTGCTGCATCTGCTATCATCTTAAGCATACGCATGATAGCAGGATGATGTGAATCATAGAAATCATCCAGAGACTGATTCTGTCTGTCAATAGCAAGGGTATACTGAGTCAGGTCGTTGGTTCCAACACTGAAGAAATCAACCTCCTCAGCAAGCTCATCAGCCATCATGACAGCAGCTGGTGTTTCTATCATAATGCCAAGTTCAATATTCTTATCATATGTAATGCCAGCATCATCGAGTTCCTTCTTAACTTCATCAACAATAGTCTTAATCTTCTTAACTTCATCAACCGATATGATCATTGGGAACATGATAGATATCTTGCCAAATGCACTCGCCCTCAGAATAGCACGAAGCTGAGTCTTAAATACTTCAGGTCTCGTCAGGCAGATACGAATAGCCCTTAGTCCCATAGCAGGATTTTCTTCTTTTGGAAGTTCAAAGTAGTCCGCCTGTTTATCAGCTCCTATATCAAGAGTTCTGATGATAACCTTCTTTCCTGCAAGAGTCTGTGCAACCTGCTTATATATAGCAAATTGTTCTTCTTCAGTAGGATAATCATCTGATCCAAGATAGATAAACTCAGATCTGAAAAGTCCAATTCCACCTGCATCATTTTCAAGAACCAGACCTAAATCTTTTGTATTTCCTATATTTGCATAAAGATTGATCTTCTGTCCGTCAAGAGTCACATTTTCTCTTCCCTTTAATCTTTCAAGAAGATTCTTCTTCTCCTCTTCCTCAAGGAGCAGCTTCTTCTTCACTGCGAGAATATCATCATCAGGTTCTACATAAACCTTTCCTTCATATCCATCAACAACAGCCATCTTTCCATCAACTTCTTCTGAAAGAGGAATAGGACAGCCAATAATAGCAGGAATGCTCATAGTCTTTGCAAGTATAGATGTATGTGAATTTGCTGATCCATGCACTGTAACAAAAGATAGAATCTTATCCTTATCCATCTGGACAGTTTCAGACGGAGCAAGATCATCCGCAACAACAATGACCGGTTCATCAGACACTATTCCGTCACCACCAGCACCTGAAAGGGCATTTAGAATTCTCTCGGTTATATCCTTAATATCAGCAGCTCGTCCACGGAAGTATTCCTCTTCCATTTCCATAAACATCTTCGCAAAATTATCACCAGTCTGAGCCACTGCATACTCTGCATTTACACTCTCTGTCTCAATTATATTTTCAACTGATTCTATATAGTCTTCATCATCAACCATTAATTGATGAGCCTCAAAGATTTCAGCTCCAGACTCACCAACTTCTTTTACCGCCTTATCATAAAGTGCCTTCAGCTGCTCTATAGCTGTATCTCTTGCATCAGCATAACGCTTTTTCTCAGCTTCAATATCATCAATCTTAACTCTTTTAACCTTCTGCTCCTGTTTTTTATATACACTTATTCTGCCAATTGCAATGCCTTCAAATACGGCCTTCCCATCATAAATAACCATCTAAAGCCTCCTCTCTTTCATCACTTTTTTATACGTTCAAGATAATACAAATATGTCGGAGCCTTCTCTTAAATGAGAACTCTCCGACATACTCTACTTAACTAATTAGAAGTTTGCCTTCATGAAAGCTTCGATAGCAGCAACCGCTGCGTCCTCATCTTCACCATCAACCTGGATTGTAACCTCATCGCCTTTAACAATTCCCATACCCATGAGTTTCATCAGCGATGTAGCCTTAGCACTTTTCTCACCCTTGATAAATGTGATCGTACTTGTAAACTTCTTAGCCTCCTGAACCAGAAGTCCAGCTGGACGTGCATGAATACCAACCTCATCAGTTATTACATACTTAAACTCTTTCATATTCCTTCTCCTTTTCAATTAGTTTTATATTTTATATATTTTTTATATTACATTTTTATTTTTGTAGAGCTCATAGTTGACAGCTAATAGTGAACAACCTAGATATCACCGAACTTAACATCTTCATAATCATCACTATTAGTCAGCAGAACCACAACAGTATCTGGATGTCCTGCATCCTTGATCTTCTGGATATCAAATTCCAGGATTTTCTGTCCCTTCTTAACCTGTGCACCCTCTTCAACAAATGTTGTAAATCCATCTCCCTTCATCTCGACTGTATCTACTCCAACATGAATAAGGAGCTCCTGATCATTTTCTCCGGTAATACCAATTGCATGCTTACTATCTGCAACTGATGAAATCTCACCATCCATAGGTGCATATACAACACCCTCTTCAGGCTGAACTCCAACACCCTGTCCCATAACACCTGACGCAAATGTTGGATCCTCAATCTCTGTATAAGGAATAACCTTTCCAGGTGTAGGAAGCGCTATCTCACCAGCAGAACTTGTGATAACAAGTTTCTTAGTAACATCATTTCCATTAGATTTGATATTTGATTTTATTTCTGATTTAGATTCTGATCCAGATTCAGACTTAGGTGCTTCTGCCTTAGATGAACTCTGTGTACTGCCAGCAGTTGCAGCTACAGCTTCACCTTCTTCAATATCCTCTTTCCAGATTACCATAGTCAGTCCAAATGCTATACCGCCCGAAATAAGAAGAAGTATTGTATAAAGTCCATAATTATTTATTGTCAGATATCCAGGTATACCTGTAACACCATAAGCTGTGGCACCAATCTTGGTAATGGCACCAAATATTGCTCCACAGGCACCACCGATCATTCCACAGACAAACGGCTTCATAAATCTGAAGTTAACACCGAAGATTGCAGGTTCTGTGATACCAAGTGCTGCTGACATTGATGAAGGAATGGCAACTGTCTTAAGCTTTGCCTTCTTACATTTAATACCAACTGCAAGACAGGCACCAAACTGAGCAAAGTTAGCGGCAGATGCAATAGGCATCCATGTATTTAAACCAGTAGACGAAAGCATTCCTGCTTCAATAACGTTGTACATATGGTGAAGACCCATAACAACAGTAAGTGGATACAGCGCACCCATTATCATTGCTCCTGGAGGGAACTGAACGAGCCATTCTGCACCCTTAAGTACGTAATTTTCAAGAGTTGCAAATATAGGTCCAACTACCATAAATGTCACGAGAGCTGTAAGGAAAACTGTAGTAATAGGTACTACAAACAGATCTATCATCTCTGGAACATGTTTATGAAGCCACTTCTCAATCTTGCTCATAAACCAGATTGCTATCATGACCGGAATAACATGTCCTTGGTAGCCATGCCGCGATATCGAACCTACCACATAGTCTCCAATCTTTAAGTTACCAAAAAGATTCCAGGTTGGAATGGTTCCCGTATCTATTCCAAAGAATGAGTTAATTGCATCCTCATTACCTACATTCCATCCATTAAGAAGTCCGGTATGTACCATCATAAGTCCAACTACTGCAGCCAGGAAAACATTTCCACCAAATACTCTTGCAGCACTTACCGCTACAATGACAGGAAGAAATGCAAATGCTGTATTAGCAACCATATCCAGAAATGCATACCAGTCAGTTTCAGCAAATGATGGAATAGCTTTACCAAGTGCTTCTACAACACCCATCATAAGACCTGATGCAACAATAGCAGGCAGAATAGGTACAAATACATCACCAACTGATTTTAGTGCTCTCTTCCATGCAGGCTGCTGAGCTGCTGCTGCAGCTTTTACATCATCCTTTGTTGCTGCGGTCATTCCTGTAACTGCAAGGAATTCATCATATACTTTATTAACAGTTCCAGTACCGATGATGAGCTGAAGCTGTCCATTATTTTCGAACATACCCTTAACACCATCGACATTTTCCAGAGCAGACTTATTAATCTTTCCGTTATCCTTTATAACAAGCCTGAGTCTGGTTGCGCAATGAGCTGCCTGAGCGACATTATCCCTGCCACCTATATTGGCAACTATCTCTTCAGCACACTTTCTATAATCCAGCGCCATGATATCCCCTCCTTCTTTTTTTTGAAAATAATTGATATTACTTAAAATAAATCTATTATTTCCTGTTATTAAAATTGATTATCATTGAATAGTTTTTGAAATCGTTTTCATACATTTTTCATTATACTATATTAATTTTAGTTGGTCAAATGCTTTTGCCAGCCCGTCCTCAGAAACAGACGGACAAACTATATCTGAAACTTTCTTTAGCGCATCAGCTCCATTTTCCATGCATACACTGGTTCCAACCGTTTCTATCATTTCAAGATCATTCATGCTGTCTCCAAAACCATAAGTATCTTCCAAAGATACTCCCAGATATTCCGCTACTGCCCTAATCCCTTTTCCTTTATCATATTCAACACTTAAGAGTTCTCCATTTACAAGATCTCCGCCAGCCATTTCCTGTACTATAAAACGATATCGGCCCTCCAGTGATTTTCTAGTTTCATCCAGCTGTGAAACTTCAGAGCACATAACTACTATCTTATAGACCGGCTCTCCCTTAAACTCACTCATCGGACGTATTCCAAGACTTTCCTCAATCGCTTTACGCCATCTCTGGAGTTCGCTGTTTCCTCCTGACTGCTGTTCCATAAACTCGCCAATACCTTCATCACACCAAGAGCCATCCTTTGCTTCAATGGTACAGTAAACTCCATTCTTATGGAGATTATCCAAAGCACTATCTCTATCCTCATCTGACATTGGAGCATCAATAACAACTTCTTCTCCTACAGTTACATATGCTCCGCCACTTCCAACCACTCCATCAAAACCATATTTCAGCAGTGGTTTCAGCATATCCAGATTTCTTCCAGTACAGAGAAACACCTTATTGCCCTTATTCTGAGACTTTCTAATCGCTTCCAAAGCGCTTTCTGGCGGAGTATTCTCTCCTGGCAAAGTCAAGGTCCCATCAATATCTACAAATATAAGTTTCATTTACTATATCGACCCCCTCTCTATTATCTGGTACCCAAGCTTGATATTACTTATAGGTACATCTGTTTCTTCCGCGTCTATCATTCCAAGCAGCTGCTTTGCTGCAGCTCTTCCACATTCTTCAAAATAAAGTTTAACAGTTGTAAGTGGAGGATTAATCCATGTAGATGCCCAGCTGTTTCCAACTCCAGTAACACTGACATCCTCAGGTACATGTCTGCCACTTGCTTTAATCGCTTTTATTGCACCAATTGCTATCATATCAGTAGCACATACAATTCCATTTATATCTGGATGCTTTTCTAACAGCTTCATAGTTTGATCATATCCTCCGTCAACTGTAAATGACGAAACTGCCTTAATGAGTTTGTCAGCTCCAATTCCTGCCTCGTCAAAGGCCTTTTCTACCCCTCTTCTTCGCGCCAGACCTGCCGCTTCATCCTCTTCATCTACACCAATATATGCAACCTTGTCTCTCTTCTTCAGCATAAGAAGTGTAATATCTCTCATAGAATTTACGTCATCGTGATAAACTGAAGACACTCCGCTGAAGCTCTGTCCAGTAACAACAATTGGTATGATACTATTCTCAAATGCAGCTCTTAAATGTGGAGTCATAACCGTTCCCATTAGAATAATCCCATCCATACCGCCACGCTGCATATTTTCTAGATATGGAACCTCTCTTTCCTTTTCTCCGTCAGTGCAGCAAAGTATAAAAATATAATTATTTATTTTTAATATTTCATCTATTCCAGTCATAATCTGAGTCATAGAATCAGAGTGAATAGATGGAACTATCACACCTATCTGACCACACATATCTGCCCTCGTAGTCTTTGAGAGGGCATTAGGTGTATATGAATACTCCTCAACCACCTTACCTATAATTCTTCTTTTTTCATCGCTTAGTGATCCCCCATTAAAGTACCTGCTGACTGCAGCCATTGAAACGCCAGCAAGCTCTGCAATCTCTTTAATTGTCATGTAGTGCGTCACCTCTCTTTTTTAAACACTATTATTTAAAATGAGTTATCAGCCAGATAAATCCATAAGCTGGTACCCCCACAGCTTTCGGCTCTACACACCTGCCTGTAATAAGATCAGTATATTCTTCAACCTCATTTATCCATGCTGTCTCATCATTGTCGCCAAAATTAAAGAGCGCTATCAGTTTTTCACCCTTATAGTATCTGCCAATCCCCAGAATATGATCATTCCAGGTTTCAACCACCCAGGTATCAGCAGAGTTCTCAAATACTCGATGGGTGCTTCTTATCTTGGTAAGTGTTCTTATCCCATCAAAAAGAAGCTGTTCTCTTGTGTATTTGCTTTTACGCCTTTCTACATTCTTCCAGTCAAGACTTCCCCTGTGAAGATATCTGCTGTCATCTCTTTTATGCTCATCATCATGGTATGAATAATCATTCAACTGCCCTATCTCATCTCCACTATATAAGACCGGAATTCCACTCTGAGTCAGAAGAAAAGCATGAAGCATAAGATCAAGCCTTATATATTTTTCCAGCTTATTTTTATCTTGTTCGTATTCAGCAGCTTCTATTCCAGAAAGCGAGGCTGTTGTTCCACATAGTCTTGCATCTCCAAGTCTCGGATCATCGTTATACAGTTCTCCTCTGCTGTCACTTCCCGGCCAAGCCCCTTTCAGATAATCATTAAGATATTTCTTATGAGGAACTTCCTGTATTCCAAACTGCTCTAAGTAATTATAATCAAGCCCCCATCCAATATCGTCATGACATCTGAGATAATTCAGGAATACATATTGTTTTGGCAGGCTGAATACAGTTCCAAGCTGATGTTTAAGAAGTCTCACATCCTTTGTAGCAACAGTATGCCAGGTACTTGCCATAGTCGTAACATTGTAAAGCATATGGCATTCCGGCTTTTCTATAGTTCCAAAATATGGAACCACCTTGGATGGCTCCATGACAACCTCTCCCAGAAGGAGAGTCCCTGGGCATACTATACTTGCTGCAATTCTCATAATTCTCACAAGGGTATGAACCTCAGGAAGATTCCTGCAATTGGTTCCCAGCTGTTTCCATATATATGGAACTGCATCTAGTCTGATGATATCCACTCCCTGATTACAGAGATACAGCATATTAGCAGTCATATCATTGAAAACAACGGGATTACGATAATTAAGATCCCACTGATATGGATAAAATGATGTCATAACAACCTTTCCAGCTTCATGACACCAGGTAAAGTTTCCTGGAGCGGTCTGTGGAAATACCTGCGGAACTGTCTGTTCGTACTGACTTGGTATATCCCAACCATCAAAGAAGAAATATCTGTCCTGGTATTCTTTCTCGCCAGCCTTTGCTCTCTTTGCCCACTCATGTTCCTCACTTGTATGATTCATAACAAAATCAAGACATACACTAATACCTCTGGCATGGCAGTCCTTAGATAGATCTGCAAGATCTCTCATAGTACCAAGAGAAGGATCCACCCTTCTAAAATCAGACACAGCATATCCTCCATCACTCTTTCCTTCCGGACTCTCAAGAAGTGGCATAAGATGTATATAATTAACTCCACATTCCTCTATATAATCCAGATGTTTTCTTACTCCCTTCAGATTACCTGCGAAGCAGTCAGTATACATCAGCATTCCAAGCATATCATTACTTGCAAACCAGTCTTCAACAACACTTCTTGCTTCATCCATCTCCTTAAGAGTCTTATTTCTCGTTTTGTAATATGAATAAAGCATCTGAACAAAGTAATCAAACGCCTGTTCATCATTATTGTAAAGTTCATAATACAGCCACTTTAACTCGTCATAATACACTTCCAGTCTGTCCGAAAATGTTTTGTCCCATTTATGATTTTTTTCCATAGTTCAATCCTCACTAATCTTGAGATAATATCTTAATACATTAATCAAAAATCCGAACCCAAAATGAATTCTGAACCCAAAATACACCCTGAAATCGCTTTGAAAATAAAATGTAATCGTTTTCATAAATGATTATAAAAAAAGCGCCTGCAAAACGCAAGCACTTTCTCTGTTAAATATATGATGTTTATATGATAATTCTTTGATAGCTCTTTATTGATCAGTAATTCTTTAAATCAGTCCCTTTAATCAGCTCTACTACTTATCAGCTCTTCAACCTCTTCTCTTCCCGGCATAACTCTCAGAGCGCCTTTTCTCGTGGTTATAATGGAAGCAGCTGCATTTGCAAATGTCAGCATATCCTTCATCTCTTCCTTGGTATAGTCTTTTAAACCATTATCAAGAACGTAGTGCAGAACACCTGCGCAGAAGGTATCCCCTGCTCCAGTAGTTTCTATCGTATTCTCCTGAATAAATGGCATTACCGTAACTTTTCTACCCTTTTGATAACAACGGCTTCCGTCACGTCCCATCGAAAGCAGTATCATCTTGATATTCGGGAACTGTTCCATGAGCTTTCCTACGCCGGCATCAAAATCCTCTTCTCCCGTAAACCATATTATCTCATTGTCAGATATTTTCAGGATATCACACATAGTCATTCCATATGTTATCTCACGTTTTGCATCATCCAGAGATTCCCAGAGTGGTTCACGAAGATTTGGATCAAATGATATAATAACCCCCGCTTCTTTAGCCAGCTTAAGTGCCTTAATAGTCGCTGACTTAACAGGTTCAGAAGTCATAGAAAGTGAGCCAAAATGAAATATCCTGCATCCTGATATAAGTTCTTCATTTATCTCATCTTCACTGAGCATCATATCCGCACCAGGATTTCTGTAAAACGAAAAATCTCTGTCACCACCTGGAAATGTATGGACAAAAGCCAGCGTTGTATGAATCTTTTCGTCCTTCACCAGTCCTTCTGTTCCAATACCAACTTCCTTAAGCGAATCTTCCAGCTGAGAGCCAAACATATCATTTCCAACTTTTCCTATAAACGCAGTGCTATGACCTAAACGAGTAAGCATAGCAAGCACATTACAAGGCGCACCACCAGGATTTGCCTCCATAATAGGATTCCCCTGTGAACTTGTTCCATTCTCTGTAAAATCAATCAATAGTTCTCCTAATGCTACAACATCCTTATTCAATATAACCCCTCCTCTAAAACTACAAAGATCCTTCGCTTCGCTCAGGATGACATTTTATGAATTTTCACTCTCTTGATCAATAGATTTATAATATGCTTCCAGCTTTGGTCTTGCTTTTAGATAGTATGGCTTAAGTCTCTCATCAAAATGCATACCCATGCTTTCTAACATAATTTCGTGAGCTTTTTCAAAGGAAAAACTTTCTTTATATACACGCTTACTTACCAGAGCGTCATACACATCAGCCACTGCCATAATACGAGCCTCTAGTGGAATTTCTTCCCCCTTTAAGCCTTCTGGGTAACCAGAGCCATCCATTCTTTCATGATGATAGTGTGCAACATTTTCAGCAATTATTTTAAATGATTCATCATCTGTATCCTTTAAGATGTCATGTACTATCTTTGCACCCTTGGCCGCATGAGTCTTCATCTCTTCGAATTCCTCAGGTTCAAATCTTCCCGGCTTGGTGAGGATACTATCCCTTACAGCAATCTTTCCAAGATCATGCATAGGAGCAGCTTTGATTATATCCAGACAGAACTCGTCAGATAAGCCAAAAACATTATCCTTCATTATTTCATCAATCAGCATCTTGACTACACAACTCGTTCTCCTGATATGTCCACCAGTAGAATTATCACGGCTTTCAACCATTGTTGCCATACTGAGGATCAGATTATCATGCATCTCTAGTATGTGCTTAGTTTTTTCCTTAACCTCATCCTCAAGAGCTTCGTTATAATTATCCAGAAGCTCAATATACTTCTGGTTTGCAGTGTCATCATTGATCAGTATCTGGTAGCCACACTGTTTTTCACCATCATAGAGATATGCAATATCCACTAGATAGATTCTATCATCATCAATATCATCAAATTTGCCCGTCTCCAGAGAATGCTTGAGATTCTCGGTACTCCCAATAATGCTACTATCATCTTCTGCATTCGAACCAGATTTATTTGAAGTATTTTTCGAAGACTTGTCTAAAGACCTATCTTGTCCACGCTTTACATACTTTACTCTGTTAATATCATTTTTCAGTTCTGATTCTTCTTGGGATTTTTCAAAATGAGTAATCCAGTGATTTACTGTCTTATTCAGCTCTTCAACCTTTGAAACATCCTGATCAAGGGATAGTTCACGAAGCTCGGGTATGATATCCTTAGCAGTCTCATTTGCACCTAGATACCTCATCCTCTTGTCTATGGAGATAAAACCTATCTCACCAGTCTGAACCATCGACTCTACCACATTTTCACTGATGTTGTAGAGACTCATCCTCTTGATAATGAGAAGATTAAAGAACTGGGCCAGAACAAATGCAAATGGAAGCAGTTCAAACTCACTTCTTATAAATGCGTTGGAAAAGTAACCGATGACTGCCAGGATTTCCGGCAGGAAAAGCATAGTCAAGATATAATCCGAAACCTGTTTTTTCTTGATATAGCTGTAGACAATGGCCGTAATACTTATCAGGAAATAGAATATGACAACTCCATAGAATACTGTATGTACAGGGCCATACTGCTTCAGTACCCTGACTCCCCCCAGAGAATTCTGAATTGAAAACTCCTGATAGAAAAAGCTCTGGTATCCAATGGTCAGAACACAGCCATAGAAAAAAGAATTAATCAGAAATGAAAATATTCTGATCCATTTATTTATCTTGATATCGCAAAGATTAAATATGGTGAGAGTCGAAAAGAATATTAAATAACAGCCACCGATGTACTTTAGACAGTTAGCTATTTTCGCAGTATTAAAATCAGTGGCTTTTGAATAGAATATGTAACCGATCAATATTACAGGAATTAGAATATACTGAACTGTAATACTGGTGTTGTAATGCTTCTTCCAAACAAATACATAAAAAATAGAAAGAAGGGCCGATATGCAGAATGCAACAATATAAGCATTAGTTATCAAAGAGGCATCCTCCTTTGTGACGATATAGGGATATTATAACATAATGACATACGTGTCAAAAGTATCTTTTAGAACGTCTTTTGAAACTATATGTCATTATGCTTTTTCCAGCTGAAATCATTATGATGTGGGGCATAATTATATTTTTAAATATCAATATGATATGTGTATGCATCCACATCTATATCCACTTGGTCGTCATCAGCGAATATGGTACGGAAAGCTGTTTTATACGCTTCCAGCTGATCTTTGTATTTTTCATCCAGATGACTGCCCTCTTTGTTGGTCTTCCAGTCCACGATGTGCCACTTGCCATCTTTCTTATAGATAACATCCATGATTCCATTCCAGAGAGTCTTCACTGTCTTGGTCTCATCTTTCTTCACTTCCACTTCCTCATTGATCAAACAGCTAAATGGTACTTCGCAGTGAACTTCATCTGCTTCAAGTAATGTCTTAAGCATATCCTGAGGCAGTTTATTCTCCTGAGCATAACCACCACTTTTCATAGTTGATGCTACTTCTGTCAGGGCAGATATGAGTTTATCTCTGTACCCTTCCAGGCTTGGCTTCATGAACTCATTTATTGTCTCATTTACTGCCATCTCTACCTCAATTGTATTTCTTGAGGATACCAGCATCTCAAGAAGCTTATGAGTCATAGTTCCAAGGACATCCGGAAAGCTGTGAAGTTCGGCATTGTCTTGTGAACTTCCATCACTTGAAACATTTGAAAAACTATTTTCATTAGATTTATCTGCTGAATCACTCTCCACATCATAAGTTTCTTCATCATAAATTTCTTCAGCATAAGTTTCATCGGTATAAGTATCATTAGCTGACAGTTCTTCCGTACTTAATACATCTGTATCACCAGAAGTTTTTGATTCCAGCTTGTCACGGCTTGGAGTTTTAAGCACATAGGTTTCATCTTCCTTATCACGGTTGTTTATCACGCAGGTCTTATCCGCCTCCTCGTAAAGGTCATTGGAATCAGTGACTACAGTCTGTTTTTGAGGTTTATTATCCTGATGTTCAAACTCATTAAAAAAGTAAGGTGTTATATGTTCAATATCTGTTTCTATTATTCTGTCCCACCAGTGATTAAGATCTTTAAAACCTGTGTAGTTTTTACCATTGGCGTAATACTCAGCATTACATATAAACAGAGCATTTCTTGCTCTTGTAGCAGCAACATATACCTGCCTCAAGATTTCCGCTTCCATTGATGCTTTTTCTGCATTATATTCATCAGGAAATGATTCCGTATGATAATAATTCTTATTATATATACCTCTTTTTTCATCATTAGGCATTCCTAACTTGAAGAAATACCCCTCATTTCCATCTTCTTTATGAACCACTCTTTTTTCCGGATAAAGAGGGCTTTCATAATAATATGTAAGTATAACAATCGGTGCCTCCAAGCCTTTAACCTTATGAAGGTTAGCCAGATGAACTGCATCAGTATTGTCATTCAGCGAAAGACATCTTTCTTCATCTGAATCATTATTGATAAGCTTTGAAAGATATTCAGCAGCCTCTTTAGTAGTCGTAACAATTCCAGATTGTTCTGCATTTCTAAGAAGTTCTATTGTATAGTAAATAACTTCCAGTTCCTCTGCTTTTGCATATTTATATATCTGGAAATCGTCCATTATTTTTTCAAAAAGACCTGCTGGAGATAACGAATTCGCTGCATTTCTAAGTTTTTCTATCTCCTTGACCTTTGATGCAACCAAAAGCACTGTCTCATTATTACAGTTTTCAGCTGTAATAGGCATTTCACTTTTTTCATTCCTTATATAATCTACATAACAGCGATACTCCTCTTCAGTAATTCTGATAAGCTTACTGGTGAAGGCTGTATAATACGCAATTCTATCATTATAATCTGCAATCGAAGAATATAACTTGTACACCTCAAGCAAAGCTTCATTTGTTCCAAATGGTACATTTCCTTCAACCCTTGTATCTATTCCTCTGTTTTTTAATTCCTCAACAATAGGTACAAGTTTCTTCTTACTTGAAGTAATAACCATTATATCTTTATATCTTATCTTTCTAAGTGAAGCATCACCCTTTGTTTTAATCTTGAATTCCTCATTATTAACTATGGTTTCTATTATATTAGAAACCTGGATTGAATCTGCATATTCAGGAAAGTTTTTAACTGTTTTTCCACCACAGGCTCTATATTTATATATTCCCTGGAACTGATCGGTATCCTCTGGAAGAGGAATTGGCTTATATTCACTTTGTTCCTCAGTCTGAGCAGGAAGCATATTTGTAAATACTCTATTAAAGTATTCACATAATTTCCTAGTTGAACGAAAGTTTCTAGTCAGCTCTAATATTTCATCATTATTTTTTTCAAAAAGTCCCTTAATCTTTAGATACGAGCTTACATCAGCTCCTCTGAAACGATAGATTGACTGTTTAGGATCTCCGACAATAAACAATGACCCCGGTCTTGGTACACATTCATTCCACTTAGCAGCAGGAGTGTCAGTTGAAAGGTAGAAGAAAATCTCAGCCTGCATAGGATCAGTATCCTGGAATTCATCTATAAGAAAGTAACTATGTCTCTCTCTTATATGTTTTATAAGCTTTCCATCTCCCTTTGCATCATCTGCCAGCATATTCCTGAGATAGTACAAATAATCAAAGAAACTCATATATCCTTTTTCATGCATTTCATGTGAGATAACATCTATAGATTTAAGAATAAAAGGCATTGTTACAGAATACATATATTCATGAATACGGGATACAATATTACCATCATCTGAGATTGTACACTTTTGATACCTATTATATTTTTCTAAAACAAGCATTCCACGTACCTCTTCAGGATATTTACTTACTGCATAGTTTTTTACATATACATCTCCCAGCTTATCCAGATAATACAGTACATTAACGAAATCGCGACTCCATTTTTTTTCAAGATGGTATTTTATTATATTAATTTTATTCCAGGCATCTAAACTCCTTTTATAGTCTTTATCGTCATTATTTTCTAAATAATCATTCTCATAACGTAAATCTTGATTTCTAACAAGACAATCAACAAATTTCAACACCTTATCCCTGTCACTCGCAAACTTTGCATCAAGATCAAAATTATCAGGAATACTGTATGTAAAATTTACATTCCTCTCATCCATAAAAATAGCTGCTGACTTTACAAATATTTCCTCAGGATTACGATATAATTGTTGAAATACCCTGCCCATTTCTTGTAATTCTGCACCAAACTCACCTGCACAGATTTTTACATAGAGCTGTTTGTAGATAATCTCTGCCTCTGCATCCGAGATTAGAACAGCATCCGAAGCAATACCAGCTTTAGCCGGGTGTTCTGACAAAACCATCCTGCAGAAAGAATCAATAGTCCCCATAAAACATAAGTCAATATTCTCCAGAGCTTCCTTGCATTTATCCCTGCTCTCCTTAGTAGGTTCAGGAAGCTGGCCTGCATGTCCCTCATCCTTCCATTCATAATTCGTACGGCTTCTCTCAATAAGAAGATTCTGGAATCGCTCATAGAATTCACCTGCTGCCGCCTTGGTAAAAGTAATTGCACAGATTTTATCTATATCTATTCCTGCTTCCACCATAGCCACCATACGGTTTACCAGCATGGTGGTTTTTCCAGAACCCGCTCCTGCTTCTACAAAAAAGCTTTTGTCTATATCACTTACTATTTTATTACGAGCATCTGTATCCATCTGCAGACTAATATTTTCAAGATTATCTTCTTCTAGATTTTCTAGATTTTCTAGATTTTCTGGATTTTCTATCTCAAGATTAATTATCTCACTCATTTACTGCTCCTCCCCATCTTTTTTCTTTTCTGTTTTTCCACAGATTGCCCCATATTTGCAATAGAGGCATGGGTTCTTGTCATCATCATCAGAATCTGCATTTATAGGAAAAAGAAACACATTTTCTTCCATCTTCTCCTTGAAAAAAACAAGCCACTTATTAAGATACTCCTTCATGTAGTCATTATATGCACAAGGAACCGTCTCATTTAGACGTATATAACGATATTCGCAGTGATCTATCTTTTCTCCCGCCTTTTCCATAAGATAAGCATAGATAATAATCTGCAGACATGTTTTAAAGTCATTCTCCACATGTTTCACATTTCGCCCTGTCTTATAGTCAACTATGACAACTGAGCCATCCTCCAGCCTTTCAACACGGTCTGGACGTCCGAAAAGCTTTACACCAGATTCATGTTCACAATGCAGGTCCTCTTCCTTCAGGATAACCTCTCTATGTTTGTCCTGATCATATGCATTCCTCATCATATCAATAAACTGATTTTTTTCATTTTGAACATTCTGCTTTACGAGAGGAGGATTTGTTTTTATAAATCGATCAAAATAAGTTTCAGACAGCTGTATAAACTCATCTCTGGACATACTGGAATTCGCCAGCTCTTCCATAAGCGAATGTGCCAGATTACCACTTTCATTTGCAGATATAATCTCAAATTCATTTTCCTCTGCCGGCTCCTTTATTCCAAGAATATATCTAAGTTTAAACCTTCTAGGACAAGTGAAGTAAGTTTCAAGAACAGTAGGCGAATATTCCTTTTCCAGCGAATTTGTATTTGTTACCTGTTCACGTTCTTCGATATCCTGCTGAGTCACTTTGTTTCCGGCATTATACTCTTCTCCAACCTTACGACTAGAAGAAATAGCAGGCTCAAAATAATCTATACGAATTGTATCCTTATCCAATTCATCAGATGAAGCATTCTGACCATGTTCCTTTCTGTAAAGTTCATAAATGAGCGACGAACGGTTATCTCTCTTAAGTTCTGAAACGTTGAGTCCAGGATAGGAAACATTAACTTTACTGCCCAGAGCCGAAGCAATTTCAACAAGATTAAAAAGTCTGTCTCTCTTTGCCTTTATCTTTCCTCTAGAAGTATATCTCACAAGATCATCGCCGAATCCTTTTATGTCATTATCCAGAAGCAGGTAATTCTCTGTAGGTGATCCCGGATACTTGGAAGCAGATAAGCCTGCAATATAGAGATTGTCTCTAATATAAGATATTGCTCCATCTATGCTAGTGACATATAAACTTCCCTGTTCGCATCTTGACTTCAGGACAGAAAGCCCCAGTACTGTATGAATCATAGCGTCATCATTTTGTTCCACCTTCGATAAACGGAGGAGTCTCATCTCATCATAGATAGCATTTACAGCTGCATTATCCAGGAGCATTAGAAGCTTTTCAGAACATGTTTTATCAGACTTACGGATATATGCATATTTTTTTATAAATTCTTCAGGCGGAAGGGTCAGCTCATTTGACAACACCTCGAGATATGGGATGCAGGTATTATAATCAGAATTATTATTTTCTATCTCTTGCTCTTCCAGCACTTTCTTATAATCATTCAGCCTGTTAGTGTTTTCCTTATCGTTATTAGTAAGTCTTATATTCACTAAAATATTTTTTACATTACGAAGGATTGATGAATAATTTTCCTCATCAAAGTCTTTAATCTTCTCTGCAAATTCTTTTTTCAGAACGCCCTTATGGAAGGTGTTGCTGTTTAACATCTCATTAAGAACCATTCCACTATAGAACCCACTACTCGTCCAGCTATTATAAAGTTTTAATAATTTAGCAGGATTGGAGTTGGTTATAGGAATTCCGCATCCAAATGTAACAGGTATGTTGTAGAGAATCGCGTAATCAAAGAACAGCTGGCTGTAGGTTCTTGTATCCGTTACAGCAACTGAACATTTATCCAGAGAATTATTTCGATAAATATCATCTAATATGGTCTCGACTTCATTTGGCGCACCATAGCATTCTTTGAAACTATTTATTTTTACTGTGGCGGAGCTATCAGTTTTGAACAGTTCAAATAGATTTGAAGATTTATATTTTCCTCCGGACAGAGTTTCGATAAGCTTTGTCTGAAGTGGAGTAAGCGGGAATTCTTCCAGAGTAATAAATTCAGCATTCTCGATAGGACTACATTTCTCTATAGCAAGACGTACTAAAGATATAGAATCCAGCATATCATGGGACGTAATTATCTCAATGAATTTTTTATACACAGAAAGAAGGGCGCTATTCTTATCCATGAACTCACCCTTATTAAGACATTCTTCTATCTTTGTGGCTTCGTCTCTATCCGTGACAAAACTCCTCATACGCCTGATGGCATTTGCAATCTGTTGTATATCAGAATTAGAAGGCTTTCCGAAGTACTCTATACCTTCGACTGCCTCTGCAATAATATTATTCTCCTCGCGGGAGTTAAGGAATTCTTTGGTAACTGAAACTCCGGAACGCATAAGACCAATTCTAGCCAGTTCCTTATCTCCACAAATACGTACATTAAAGTTGTTCACATTATTCATTGCCATGGTCTTGGAAAGCTCATTTCCACTGACTCCTGGCGCAAGAATTATCTTCTCCAGCTTACTTATCATGTATAACCCCTCCAAATATTTTTATAATCCTCTAATCAGTATTCCGCTTATTTTTTCATATTTCAAATATTCTAAATAATTTCTACTAACTCTATATACTTTATTATTCCTCGTTTAATGATGATATTTTTAAACAGTTAGTTGTTCATTATAAGTATCTCATCAATATGTCTTTCAAGATATGGATCCTGATTCTCAATCAGGCCGTGCTCCCTCATCATCTTTACCAGCTGTTCTGCCAGTCTTTCTGCCAGAAGTACAATCTGGTCATTCAGGTTAAGATACTTTCCACTGTATGTTCTTCCCTCCCAGTTAGACAGGTCGAGGTCCGCTTCTGCCAGTTCCTTTACCCACTTTGAAAAAAGACCATCAGTATCCAGTTCCGCCAGTCTTCTAAATGTCCACTTGTAATACGGTGGGTACTGTCTCTTCATCAGAAAGTAAAGCTGCATCGCTGCTTCGACTCCATGCAGGTGGCACAGTCTTGCAGCGACCGTGTCCTCTCTGGACATGCATCTGGCGTAATTCACCTGTAGAGATGCCGAAAACTTGTGAATCTCATTTACAATTCTCATCCGCCATATTTTTTCTGGATAATAATCCAAAAGCAGCCCTCTAAATGAAGAAAATGCCCCAAGGTCATCTCGGAACACTTCGCCATTCACAGCTGTCGCCAGGCAGGAATGATCGAGGCTTCTCCAGTCTTCTTCGGAGATATGCATATTCCTCGTATCCAGGTCTACACCAAGAATACTTGAATAGAAGTCATGGATTGTCATGACTCCTCTTCGTTCTCTAAGTCTGGCTGTCAGATTGTTTCCTGGGTGCATATCAATAAGCTTGTTATAGGCATCACTGAGACGACTTCCAAAGAGTTCCATATCTTCATCCGTCAGCCACAGACATACCCCCGTACCAAAGTCATGATCCCGGGACATGTAATCCTCATACCCGAAACAATCTGAACCCTCACCGGCAAGTCCAACTGCTATTCTATTTTCATATTCAGGAAACTCATTTTGAATCAGTGGTTTTACCTGCTGTTCGTAGAAATTCCTGCTGTAATTTATCTGTCTTTTATCTGTCATTTTCTTCCCACACACATTCTATAATCTGAGTTTTAACACCCTAATATTATATGATAATTTGCTCATTTTTGCCACTTGATAATCTCGTGACATATATCAAAAGGCAGCTATAACTCTACTGAATCATAACTGCCTTCATCATGTTTATTACTAATATATTATTGCGCTATTGTTATTAGAACTATGCTACTAGAACT
>CACZRU010000050.1 GCA_902783605.1 uncultured Lachnospiraceae bacterium | reverse complement strand
TTTATTTTTATTAACTGATTTTTCTTCTGACATATATAGTCCTCTCTGACATTAGTCCAAAGAATTCGGATGTTTCTTACTCCACTCCACAAACTCTTTAACCTTCATTGCCCTATGAAGCATACCATCAATATCCTTTATTCCCACGAAAAACATTGCCACATAGTCCTCAGGAAATCGACTCAAATATTTATATGCATTTCGAATTTCTGTCCCGTATATCGTGTCCGAATTTTCTTTAACATATGCAATCATTGCTGATATAAGCGCATACATAGCATCTGCTGTTTCTGGAAGCTTGTTCACTGTCCCATCAAATA
This sequence comes from uncultured Lachnospiraceae bacterium, assembly GCA_902783605.1. Classification (GTDB taxonomy): domain Bacteria; phylum Bacillota; class Clostridia; order Lachnospirales; family Lachnospiraceae; genus Eubacterium_Q. Next base: position 8,402 of record CACZRU010000050.1, on the reverse strand, counting down.
TATCCTCTATAACCGGAAGATTTTTATAATGATCACACCAGCCCTCAAACTCAAATGCTTCTCCTACGCCAATGTCACTACAAATCTCATAGTGAAGATCCGAAACATTAACAAATTCACCGTCATAAGCTTTTAGCAGGTCACTCACACTCTTCCAGCTTCTAGGCGTAGGAAATGCTGTGTCTTCCTGCTCGTTCTGAGCATAAAGCTTGCTGTGGTCAAATGCGAGATATCCCATAACAAACTTATGAAGTTCATTTTCAGTCCCCCACTGTTTGAAGCTCTCATAATCCGGCTGTACATTATACTGTCTGAACCTATTTAACAGTTCTGGTGTCATTCGGGTCTCATACTTCTTAGTCCCCCTTGCAGGATTTGCCGCTGCAATAATAAGTGTATTCTTAGGGAACTTATGAACCCATGCAGTTCTATCAAGAATAAGCTGGAGAGCTGCAGCCTGCACCGCCGGAGACGCCTTATCCAGTTCATCAAAGAAATAGAGAAAGAAGGTATCGTCTTCCGTCTCCTTATCAAACTTATATATCTCTGGTCTCAGCCAGATAGTCTCCGTCCTATCAATATTTGGAGTCGGAATACCAATAAGATCCGTGATTGTACAGCTGGTAAGTCTGATATCAACCACCTTAACCTTTTTCCCGAGCTCCTGCTCCATCTGATTGGAAATCTGAACCACAGCCGCCGACTTACCAACTCCTGTAGGTCCAAACATTATTACAGGGCGTATATCCCAGCAGGGAATCCCCTTCTCAATCATACGGATAAAATAATCCGCATTCACTCTAACAACCTCTCCTGTAGAAATACCAGGCAAATTAATTATCGCCATACTTTATCTCCTTTTCACTCTATAAAAAAACTCTTTATCAGCCAAATCATTAGCCTATTCATCAGCCTATTCGTCAGTCGGATCAGGTGGATTAAGTTCCTTGTCTATCTCCTCAAGTCGAAGTTCCAGTTTCCCAACCTCTTCTTCAAATGGATTTCCTTCTCGCAGCATTTTCTTAGAATCAACATACTGCTGTTCAAGGTCAGAAAGCTTCTTATCTAGCGATTCCCTTCTCTTGGAAAGACCATTTAATGTTCCATCTATAGCACGAGAATAGTTAACTGCTTCCTTATCCATCATATCAACCTTATATGTGCCTCCTCCGGCCCTTGTAACAAGAATATATCGTTCATCCTTGTTCATGCCCTTTGGCAGCATGATACTATAACCCATATACTTATCAAACAGCCTCTCATATTTAACATCAATATTCTCATCCAGAGCTTCCTGAAGCTCCTCTCCAAAAGCTCTTCTAGATTCTGCATCCAAGCTTTCCTTATGTTCATTAAAAAATTCAATATCCTTGTTAACCACAAAGATAGTATATTTACAGTTCTGTATGTCATCCTTCAGTTTAGGAAGCATCTTCTGAACCTCTGCCAGCTGTTTTCTTCTCTGTCTGTTAGAGAGCTTTGTCCTTTCAAGAATGTTGTACGTCTCGATTCTCTCCCTGATAATCGGATTACCAATAGCAAGCGCCTTCACCTCAGAATAATCCAGCATAACAGTATCTATTTCCGATTCATCTCTATGAAAATCATGCATAGTACCAGCGAGAAATGAACCAATAAAGCGTCTCTTATTTTGAAGGATTTGCCAAACATATGAATCAAAGCTTCCACTAGTCATGTATCTGTAGATATAAACCTGCTCATTCATATTCCCCTGTCTGATAAGTCTTCCTTCTCGCTGAGAAAGATCTGAAGGTCTCCAAGGAGCATCAAGATGATGTATAGCAAGCAGTCTGCTCTGAACATTTACACCAACTCCCAGCTTCTGTGTTGAACCCAGCATAACCCTGATCTTGCCCTGATCCAGAGCCTTCAGAAGCTTATTCTTCTTGGATTCAGTTGTCCCATCCTGAATAAATGCAATCTCCTCTGCCGGAATCCCGCCCTTAAGCAGAAGACTCTTTAGTGCACCATACACATTAAACTCATTCTTTGGAGTAGAATAATCACAGAAAACGATCTGGGTCTTTCCAGGATTCTCATTATAGATACGGAGGACCTCTTTAGCACATGCTCCGGCCTTACAATCCTCATCTGCAACAATCGCATTTGGAACAACCAGCCTGACATCCAGAGCACACTTTCTTCCATCAATGACTATCTTCAGAATATTATCCTCCGTATTAGGTACAATACCCTTTCTCACATTGTCGGTTCTATCAGCAATTTCCTTATTGTAGTTGTCATTATAAATAGTCTTATTTACTACGATATCATCGTAATCAGAAAACAGCGGAACATCCATATCCTCATCGGTAATATGATAAAAATCGCTTACCTCAGAGAACATATTCATAAGCTCAGGAAGATTATGGTAATGTGATAACCTCGTCATATATCTATAATTCTGACTGTCTACATCAATCTCAAATGAGGTGCTTATACTTCCAAATGTATTTGCCCACTCACCGAAATTCTGAATATCACTATTTCTGAGTGTTTCAGGCTGGAGATATTCCTGAAAAGCATATAGGTCAGCTATAGAATTAGTGAGCAGAGTTCCTGTAGCAAAAATAACACGACCATTTACCCCCTGTATATACTCCACCTTCTTCTTTAGCAGGTCGGCCTTCTTGCTGCCCTGCTTTGATAAACCAATTACATTTTCATAGTTAGTCTTAATACTAAGATTCTTATAATTATGTGCTTCATCCACTACAAGCGTGGTAATCCCCAGCTTATCGAAGCAGTTCTTCTCAGTCATCACATTATTCTCGAAGAATTTCTGTTTTCTCTCAGCCACTTTTTTCATCTTAGCTTCAATATGCTTTACCGCCCATGAATCATCAGCATCCTTCTTTTCCTGTCTAATAGCCGCAAGTCCAAAATACTCATCATAATACTGCTTCTCATAGAAATCCTTTGACATATCCAGCATATCAAACTTGCTGGAAGCAATATAAATTGCAACATAGTCATTGTCTTTAATCTTCCTAATAACCTCGAGTCTGTCTTTAACAGTAAAATCATCAGTAGAGATTTCAAGAATCTTGTCATCTGGATAAAGCATTTTATGAGTTTCTACAGCATCACTAAACACATTATTAGGAACAACTATCATGTTCTTCCTGGATATTCCAAGACGATATAATTCATGCACTCCAATTACATAGCAGAAGGTCTTTCCACTTCCAACATCATGACAGAGCGCTACATTATGAGTAAGGATAATCCTGGCAATAGCATCCTTCTGATGCTTATAAAGTTCCACCCCAGGATCCAGGTCACTAAGTTCAAGATATGAACCATCATATCTAGGAAAGCAAAATGAAAATGTCTCATAATATTCCTTCCTGAGAACCTGGTTCACAGTAGTATTCTTCGACAGCCACTCATTAAATTCTTTAAGGATCTGTTGCTGCTTAGCCTGGGCTGCATAAGTTTCATTTCGATTGACCAGTTTCTTTGTACCCAATTTATTGTCATCTGCAACATCATCAGTAATCTTAATCGTAGAAGAATTCAGTGTATGCTCTATTATCTTTATAGCAGTCATCCTTCTTGTACCGTAGGTTATCTTATTTAACACAGTACTAATTGAGCCATAAACTTTTATTCTCCACTTGCCCTCACATTTTTCAACAAGTGGTTTTGCACGAAGATTAAAAAGATGCATTAAAAAAGCGGCTATATACCTTTCATCGATCCAGCCTGCACCGAGTTGAACACTAATATCATTAAAATCAACCATATCCGGCATAACAGAATCTATGAGATCAATATTTGGCTTGAAACTTTTGGAGGAGTCTTGAAGCATCGCCTCTGCCTTCACAGCACTCTTACGTAGAGAGTGAAGGTTACCTGTAAGATACTGCACCGGGAGAACCCAGTGCTGGTACTTTCTTTCGTTTTCAGTCTGTGCCAGCAGGTATTCATCTGGCAGCTGGTAGATAGTATTGTTGGCATGAAAATCTAATACTGTATCCTCGTCAGTCCCAGATACCCAGGCCATGTAATAAATATCTACACATCCCTTTCTGGACATGCTGATAGCAAGAGAGTCAGCCACACTGCAGATTCCCTTCTCAGATTCATCAAAGAGTACCACCGAATTATTAGAGCTATTATTTAGTGCCAGAGCCCCAGTCCCATCTACATAGTTATCCGCAAGTGTTTCTACATATGTCTCCCCATATAGTTTTTCGATATTATTCTGTTCGTTATTCTTTCTTCTCTTCATATTCTTCTCGTTTCCTCCAAATCATCCTAAATCAATTATCCTAAATCAATCATCCTAAACCAATCATCCTAAACCATACAATTTTTCAATTCTTCTAAAAAATCTAATATTCTGTTTGCTGTTTTAATTTTCACTTTATTAACCACTACTTGCCATTCTTCAAAATCCAAAGATATACAAAGGTCTACAAAGGACAGTTACACATTTTAGTATATCCATTTAGATGTCCCAAAATCGCAACACCTCTATAAAACTCGCTAACAGAATACAACTATGGAGTCTGCTATAAATATGCCACATTCCACTTATAAATACATTTAACCAGTAGTTTAAGTAACAAAAAAAGGCCATAGAGGGATATTCTACTATCCCACTATGACCAGTATATCGGTTCATTATTATATTTTATTGCACAATTATAAGCAAACGCTCTTAATATTTACCTTATTCACTGATTTCATTATTCGCTGATTTCATTATTCACTGATTTCATTATTCGCTGATTTCATTATTCACTGATTTCATCTTTCGCATTAAATGTCTCAACGCTCTTTATCCTCTTTCCAGATATATACTCTTCTATAGTAACATCTCCGGATTCTTTATTTACGTAGTAATATGTTCTAGAATCATTGTCGGAATCTGAAGCCTTATATTCTATCTCTGCACATCCAGCATGAGCCTCATCTTCAACATTTTCATTTGTTATCGTCCAAGATGCATCTGTATCCACACTCTTCATCTCTGGATTCAACTTATAAAAATAATTCTTCGTTCCTGCAAGAGCTCCTGCGCTGGTAAGCATTTGATTTTCATCATAATAGCTTTCCTCTGTTTCAGCTGATGTATCTGCCACTTCTGCAGTAGTTTCTGAACCAGCATCACCAACAGCCTCAGCTTCACTTGGTGTAACTGTCTCTTCTTCAGATTCTGTTGTTTCCTCAACTGCTGCTTCTTCTGCAGTTTCCGCCTCTGTAGTTTGCACTTCTGTAACTTCTTCTGTTGATGCCATTTCTGTACTTGCAGTAGATTCATTATCTGCAGTTACAGCACTGTCAGTATTATCATTCTTTGGTTTTCTTTTTGCAAAGAATAAAACTACCACTCCTATCACAACTAACAATGCAATTACAACAAACACACCTGCCTTACTCTTCTTAGGAGGATTACTTTTCTGCGTAGCAGGTCTGTTGGAAGTATTTTTCGAACTGTTACTCGAACTACTTCTTGCACTGCTTGTATTACTGCCAGATGCACTTTTAGAACTACTTGTACTACTGGAGCTTCGACTAGAGCTGTTACTTGAACTATCACTTGATTCACCACTCGAACTACTACTAGAACCACTACTAGAGCCACTACTAGAATTACTGGTAGAGTCACTGTTTAATCCACTAGTCAAGATGCCCGAACCACTGCTTGAACTACGAGCTAAGACAGCACTAAAGTCAATATCATCGTCATCATCTAAATCATCATAATAATTATCAACAGGATCACTAACGCGAGCTCTTTTTAATCTTGATGCTGCACTGCTGGCTGGCTTGCCTATAGGTTGTGCAGGATTACGAATGCTTCTCGACATTTTTTCAAAATCAATACTTGTCAGCTTATCTGTTCCAATCTCTTCCTGAAAAACAACTCGCATAACAATCTTGTCTGTATCATACACAGTTTTACTTAAGATAATTACATCACCTTCATGTATATCACCAGACTGAGTTCGTGTTCCCTTATAAAAAATACCATTTACACTTTCGAGATCTCGGAAATTCCATGAATCATCTTCATAATAAAAACATCCATGCAGTCTTGATACATATGGTTTTGGAATATCTATATCACAGTCATCACCTCGGCCAAATGTGATGACATCTTTATCATATGCATCCAGATTATAACTTCTAGTCTTCCCATCTATTTGTAATTTAATAATTGTAGACATTTACAAAACTCCTAAAGAATAATACTATTTTTTCTTCACAACCAAAGCAATCACTACTATCAGAACTATAACTGCCAACGCTCCACCAGCAAATATTTTCCAATTATCCTTGAATATGCTGCTGGAATCTGACTGTTCCTGTTCGCTTTCAACTGTAGCAGGACTCTTTTCTGTATCCCCAGTACTTGCGTTGTTTTCTGATGCAACATTACTTTCTGTACTTACTTCTTCTGTTGTCTCTATTACTTCAGTTTCTTCTGCCTCTTCCTTTTCTTCTACTAAATAGCTTGGGAAAAATCTGTATTTAGAAATACTATCTGCCACAGCATCATCCGAATCATCTCCACCAAAGCTTACATAGAATAACGGCCATGGCGCTTCAGGATTGTCATATTCCACTTCTGTAACATAACAGTTTCTAAGTGTTGCATCAACTTCAGCTATACAAGAATCCGAATACACAATTGGTTCCTTTGTATCTATCTCTTCGCTGATATAATCCGCTGTACTATCTGTCACCTCCGTGCTTTCTGGAAGCTTAACAAATAACAACGACATTCCGTTTTCCCTAAGAGCATAATACAGTGGATTTGAAGCTATATCTTCGTTTTCATTTTCCACACTAGTTTTTTCACTTATTCCATCTGAGACAGCAACTACAACATTTCGTGCCTCAAGACTGCTATTCTCATTTGGACCTATCTGCGAACAAATGTCATATAAGCCCTTGTAAATATTTGTACTTTCTGAATTTATTTCGATGCCATCTAATACTTCCGATAACTTTTCCTGATTTTTGGAATCCGCACTAATTGCGCTGTCTGTAAGCTTATTTATCCCTTCTCCAGTAAGTGAGTAAACACTGATGCTGTCATTTGCATTTAGATTACTCTGCAGATCCTTTATCTGCTGACTTATAGATGAATAATAATCTGACAGTGACGACTTTGTATCTATAACAAAGTAGTAATTAATCCCATCCTGCTCTTCACCATCCTGAATCTTATAACCAGTTTCAGCAAAATCAGATGTCGCAGCCAGTTCCTCATTTTTACCACTTGCCTTCATGAAAAAGCTGACATTACTATAATCATCATCTAAATGAAAATAAATTCTCGCAACGCTTTTTCCTGCATCTGTATTCTTTATAGTAATGCTATCAATTCTATTTTCAGCCTTAACTTCAACTTTTTTCTCAGTTTTTGCAGGCTTTGCTGCTGGTTTTGCTGCTGGAGTAACTATATTAGTTGAAGGCTCCGAAGTTGGTTCCGGTGTAGTTTCTGGAGTGGATGCCGGAGTAGATGCTGGAGTACCTCCCACTTCTTGATCCGGTGAGCCTTCCTTGCTAGAACCAGTTTTATCTGTATATGTAGGCAGATCCTGATGATTCTGTGCAGCATTACTTGAACTGCCATCTCCAGAGCCACCATCTCCAGAACCAGACTCGGTAGCATCTTCGGTTCTCACAATCAAGCCAGCACTTTCAGAAATATTCGAAAAACCTGCCGCTGATGCATCGATTGCCCCAAAAGAGAACATCGATACAAATAATCCTGTGATAAATAAATATTTCATTCTTTTATTTCTCATGTTCTACCACCTTACCACTAAACCTTGAAAACCTATATATAGGTGAATTATCGTGTAAATTATCAAAAAAATGTACACTTATAACTCTAGTATTCTATCACTTTTTGCAAAATGTGTAAATAAATCAAAACAAAAAGGGACTATGTTCTTTCAACACAATCCCCTTTGATTATCTTATTATTTTATTGTGGTTCTTACTCATTTCCAAGATTGAACTTCTCATGGATAGCATTCATTGCTCTCTCTGTGTTCTTCTCATTTATAAGAACTGTAACTCTGATTTCAGAAGTTGAAATCATACGGATGTTGATATTTGCATCATAAAGAGCTTCAAACATCTTTGCTGCAACACCTGCATTTGTCTGCATTCCGGCACCAACGATTGAAACCTTTGCAACTTCCTTATTTACATCGATTTTCTCAAATTCCATCTGTTCCTCGATGATCTGCTTTGCAACATCTGCATCTTCATCAGTACATGTAAATGTGATATCTTTCTTTCCTTCACGGCCAATTGACTGAAGAATCATATCTATATTAATATTCTGCTTTGCAAGAGCATTGAAGAGCTTAAATGCTACTCCTGGCTCATCCTTAAGTCCAATAACT
>CACZRU010000049.1 GCA_902783605.1 uncultured Lachnospiraceae bacterium | reverse complement strand
GGATTCTTGAAGCCATCTATCCAAGCACCGTCTTCACCTACATAAGACTTCCCAATCCATTTCAAGGTATCCATATATCCTGAGGAGTTAAAATGATACCAATTCTTATCAATTTTCAGCCACTGACTCTGCGGATACCATGATGCATCCTGATACCACCAGCCCTTAGCGTCTTTTTTCCATGTACCATAACAGCCTTTAGTATACCATCCGTCGGCATCAAGCCAGTATCCGTCAATATATTCACTCTTAGCATAGCTTCCATCAGCAAACTGATACCACCACTTGCTTGAGACTGAAATCCAGCCCTCAGTGGCAGCATTCGCTGTAGTAGCATTTGGTAAAAGAATAACTATTACAACAAACAACGCTATTAAAGCATATATTTTTTTCTTAACACTCATTTTCTAGTCTCCTTATATAGTCTCCTTATAAACCATTTAAACTTCTAGTATTATATCACTGAGAGAATCATATACAATATTTCATCCTTTAATTCGTCATAATTATTATCCAGCAGCAGTAATTTTATCAACACCGAATATCATTATAGCTACAAATATATATATAATAAAAAGACTAATGGCAATAATAATATCTATCAACACTATGAATAATATTTTAATAAATCCACTTTGAGTAAAATTTATCTTTTTGAATAAATTAGACCTTATCTTAAGATAATCGAAAGAAAAAAACAAAACCGAATAGCCTATAAGTCCAAGAAACAGTCCACCAAGGAAATCATAAAGCACTCTTAGAAAACCACTAAAATGATTATTACCCATTTCAAAACCAACCAAAACATATATAGAAAACAAATAAACCGGCAAAGAAATACTAATGTGTAATATATTCCCTGATCTAAACCCAGGCAATGCATATTTTTTCAGTTTTGATGAAAATGAATTTTCTTTACATAACAACGCATTCTTCATATCATCAGCATTTTGATATCTGTTTTCTGGAGAAAATGCTGTAGCTTTACTTATTACAGCTGATATCACTGAAGAATCAAGACTTAATTGATCATATAATGTTTTAAGCGTACCCCCTAGTCCATATATATCAGTTCTTATATCACTTTCAGAAAAACCATATTGTTCTGGTGCAGCATATTCCTGTGTTCCCATAATAAATGTATCTTTATTACTTTTACCGGAATACTCTCTAGATATATTAAAATCAATTAAATAAACATTTTCATTATTTATAATAATATTTTGAGGTTTAATGTCTCGGTGAATTATCGGTGGTGTCATTGAATGAATTTCAGATAATATATTGCAGAGTTTAACTCCTATATCAATTATAAAATCATCTGCATTATTATCATTCAACATATCATTTTGTAAATCATCAATGCAGATTCCATCAATATATTCTTCTATAATTAAAAGGCCATAATCTGTTTCAAGCAACTCAAATATCTCAGGAATACCATTAATCTTCACTTTTTTCAAGCATTTATAAACATCTAAATCATAATACTTTTCGAGCTTGATCACATAGAAACTTCCATCAATAATACTCCTTGCAACCAGAACAGTCTCATCTTTATCCAACCATTTAATTGATTCATAAGAAGAATTCAAATATTCAGTTATAATACTTTGAATTTGACTCATTTTTCTGTCTTTTAATGTGTATAATTGATATAATAATAAACAACGAATATTATAATGGAGAAGGAAAATGAAAACAACAAACGATTTATTGAACATTCTAAATGATACTGGCAATACAAGCCAGCTTGACAGTTACCTTAAAGAAATTGAAAAATATAAAGACTTAAACTACATTAATTACTTTGAAGCAGTCATGAAAGAACATAATATTAAGAAAAATGAAATCGTCAGCTCAAGTGGAATCAGCAGAACTTATTGTTATCAAATGCTAAATGGCACTCGTAAACCAGGAAGAGACAATGCCGTTACACTTTGTATCGCTGCTCATTTTAACCTGGCAGAGACAATTAGATATTTAGAACTTCTCGAACTGGGAGCTCTATATCCAAAGAATAAAAGAGATTCAATTATTATCTATGCAATAAATAGAGAACTTTCAGTAACTGACACAAACGAACTACTATATTCCAAAAATGAGAAAACACTGGGCGAATAAAACCCAGTGTTTTCATTTTTGCAACCAGTATTATATATATACTTAATAATCATTTTATTAACCTTAAATATTCTTTTATATATCAGCATCCAATAAAATTTTATAATAATTACTCTTGAGAATAAAAATAAAACTTAATACTTCCAGGTGTTCCTATACTTTCCTTTGTATAACCAGTAAAAACACTCTCATCCTCACCTACAGTTATTGTTATTTCTTTTTTTGCATTCCCATTAAAATCATCATCTCCAGCCGTTAAATAATTCCCACCATCAACATGTTGTAAGCATTCTGAATAAGGAGCACTATCCGGATCATTTCCAATTTCATCTTTTACTACAGAAATACCTGTTAGTTTTTTCCATGTTGTCGTAACCTTGTATTTACCTGAAGGTATTTTATACAAATATTTATCATCAGGCATATCAGTATCAGCATTTAATGTTACGCATTTTCCATAATCCCCTAATTCACCAGCTACTAGTACAATATCAGGTTCAGCCTCAACACTTTTATCAGATTCATCTACAGAATCTTCATCTACAGAATCTTTATCTACAGAATCTTCATCTACATTATTCTCCTCTTTTGTTTACTCTTCCGAATTAGCAGCATTTGGAAGAAGCCATGTGGCAGATAATTTTTTATCCTGTAATAAGTTCAAATCACTTGATTCAAATTTAATCTTTTCTGCATTATCTGTATTCCATAAAGTCACAACACAATCCCACTCTTCTCCATCCGAAATATTTTCCAAATGAAAACTCTTATCTCCACCAACATGAGCTTTATCAGAACCGGTATGCAAAAGTGTTGACCAGTCATATGGACTAGCTGTAATGGATGAACCACTATGATTATAATAAGTAATAGCAACTTCATATGCTGGAGATCCAGCTGAAGTTTCTGTATCAGTTACCGATTTAACTGTTACAGTCACGCCTCTAATAGTCACAGAATCGCCTATTTCCAAATCATTCAGCTGATTCTCAGGCGTATCTTGAATACTATCATTCTCCTCAACAGCTTCACTAGTTGTTACATTTTCTGTAATATTTGAGTCAGATGTATTAGTTTTATTATTCTTCTTTCCAATATTACCAACAATACCAATTAAAAGCCACACACCACATATTCCCAATGAAATTTTTGATAAAGTTTTACTTTTCCCATCTTTTTTAGTTATATCAACCAACGCTAATACTATACCAATCAAAAAAGTACATCCTAAAATAGAAAAAATTAAAGCCAATATCCCCAATACGGAACTCCCATTTTTTTGCGGCTGTTGAGGTGTAGAATTATAATTTGGATTATTAAAATTCTGTGGTTGATTATTTATATTATTCATATGTAACACCCTCCTCTTTTTTACAATATTATACCACTTTATACTACTTTATACTATCTTTTATTATATGATAGCATATTATTATACAATACAATCATCAATTAATATCGAGGTTATTCTTAATGAATGAAAAACCATTAAAATCAAAAGTCAGCATTACTTTGGATGATAATGTGATTGATAAGATCAAAGAATTAGCTGAAGCAGATGACAGAAGTTTTAGCCAATATATAAATATGATTTTAAAAAAACATATCTCCGACTCAAATGAAAATGGAAAAAAATAAATAAAATCCCGTATTCATATTATAATGAATAAGGGATTTTATTTGGTATGCACTCAGCATACATACATTCTTACTAATAACCTTTCAAACACCTCTTACATGGTTCATAACCTTTCTCTTTAAGTTCCTCTATCGTACCACTATAGTACCATTTATTATGCTCAGCCATATCTGAAACACTTGAACAGTTTGGCTTATGTATCTTCTTTGAACTTGTATTTACAACATAGTCATAGTCATCGGGGATAGATTTATTTGATTTATCTTCTGTCGAAGCATTCTGTTTATTATCATCTGAAACTGAACCAGTCACTAAAGCACTATTTTCATTATCAGAATTGGGATTACTCACCGTACCACTTTGTACTTCTTCCAAGTTTGTCTCCGTCGCTATGCTGCTATCACCTGTCGCATAGTCAATCTCTATCCCCGGCTGAACATTGTAGCAATATACGTTGAAGCAGATTCCTTTTCCATCGTCTTCAACGGACCAAGCTTCCATCTGAACGCCAGATGCTAGAAGATTATCACCTTCAAATACAGGCGTTACCCTATATAAAACATGATTATCACAACTCCGAAGATAATCCAGAACCTGAAGCTCAAATATCTGCATTGTTTCCTGGTTTAGGTATCTCGTTCCTGTGATGAGATTTTTCTCATTTGCATTCTCTCCGGCAAGGCTGTATGCAATAAGGTGAGACCTATTGTAGAGGTAATTGTCCTCGATAACCTCAGGATATTTAACTGTATGCCACCCTGTAGGCCGAATATCACCAATATCGCCTCTATCTTCAGTTGGCATTAACTCTTTGCAGAGATTTGCATATGCAAGACCACAACGTCCTAGTTCATCTAAATCACTATACTTTTCAAATGCTTTTGTATTAGCTTTTTCATCATCAGTGAAAAAGGGAATATCATTGTTTATTTCAACATATGGAGAATTTGAATATTGGGGAATATCACTTAATAAAAAAACAGATGACTCTTCATTACCAGATTCATCAGCGGTTTTATCTTGTTCTTTTTGATTAGTTGAATTTATTTTGGGGGCTGTATCATCTTCTTGTATATCTTCATCTGTGTTGGTATGTTCATTCTCATTATTTTCATTAGAATTATTATCATTAGAATTATTAGACGTCACCTCAACCTTGTTTTGTATATTCTCTTGCTGTGAACGTCCAAGACTACAACCACTCAAAAATATTATGCAACATAATATACATAAAAAAATGTTTAAGCATCTTTTCATATCAACACTCCGAATTGGAAATCTATTTTTAAAAATCTAATTTTAAAAATCTATTTTTAGAAATCTATTTTTAGAAATCTTTCTTTAGAAATTAGCCTTTGTGAATCGATCATACCAGCATATTCCTACCAGTATTTTCCACTATCAGTTCCTATGAAAAAAATATAGTCCTTCAAGTCGTTATTATACAACTCGAAGGACTTATTGTCACTTTTTGTCAATTATTGCCATTCTCGGCCGAAAGGAACTCACCCTTCTTAAACTATTTTGTTTCTTTATCCTACTCTTCAAAAAGTGGTGTTGAAAAATACCTCTCAGCTGTATCAGGAAGAACTGTAACCACCGTCTTTCCAGGGCCCAGCTTTTTAGCCAGCTTAATAGCTGCGGCAACATTCGTTCCACTAGAGATTCCACAAAGAAGTCCTTCTTCTCGGGCAAGTCTCTGAGCTGTGGTAATCGCCTCTTCATCTGTTACTACATAAATATCATCATATATTTCAAGATTTAGAATATCAGGAATTATTCCATCTCCAATACCCATCTGTAAATGTGTTCCTATATTTCCACCGGCAAGTATTGCTGCATTTTCCGGCTCTACTGCCCATATCTCTATATCCGGATACTGAGCCTTAAGAACCTCTCCAATTCCAGTAATTGTACCACCTGTTCCAATTCCTGAACAGAAACCATCGATTGGTCCAGCGACCTGTTCCATGATTTCAAGCGCTGTATGATTCTTATGAGCCTTAGGATTATTAATATTAGTAAACTGCTGAGGAACAAAAACTTTCGGATTCTCTTCCTGCATTTTCATAGCAGTCTGAAGACATTCATCCATACACTTTCCAATATCACCATCATCATGAATAAGTACAACCTCTGCGCCATAATGCTTTACAATCTTTCGACGTTCTTCACTTACTGAATCAGGCATAATAATAATTGTTTTATATCCTCTTACTGCACCAACCAGCGCAAGTCCGATACCCTGATTTCCACTTGTAGGTTCTACTATTATAGTGTCTTCCTGAATAAGACCCTGCTTTTCGGCCTTAAGTATCATGTTAAGTGCAGTTCTGGTTTTTATAGATCCACCAATATTTACGCCTTCAAATTTCACAAGAATCTCTGCACTGTCTGGTTCTACAAGTTTATTAAGTCTTATCATTGGTGTATGACCAACAGCTTCTAACACATTGTTAAATATCATATATTCTCTCCTTGAATCCTTGTTATTTATAAACCTCTTAAATATCCTTTAATAGAAATATTAATAGAAATATCCAATTCCACTTATAATAAATATAATTAAAACCTATAACAGATTTATTGTTGTTTTCAAAAACAACTAGGCTTAATTCTACAACATTTAATCTAAATTAACAAGAAGGAGTCAGCTTAAAATCCTAAAACTTATAGGATATTAAAACTGACTCCATAATTAATTTTCACTAATCTACTCGACTTTTTATAATTAACTATTTTTCTCTTAAAGCAAGCAGCCACGCCATAACATGTATCGCCTGTGGAAAGTCACCTTCCTTGATCATTTTATCGATCTCTTCATCAGAAAGAAGTTCCACTTCAACAAACTCCATATCATCAAGATCCTGACCGCTAACCTTTTTACAGTTCCTTGCCACATATATATGAGCATAATTGTCAGCAATTGTAGCATGAGAAGGAATAGATAAAAGATGTTCCCACTCATCAGAACTATAGCCAGTTTCCTCCTTAAGTTCTCTTTTGGCAGCTTCAAGCGAATCCTCGGCAAAATCAGAAGCATCTCTGTCACCATACTCTTTGCCGTCTTTTCTCTCTATTCCACCGGCAGGAAACTCCATAGTTACTCTTCTTATTCCCTGACGAAACTGTTTTACACATATGTACTTTCCACTCTCATCCGTAGCAACTACAACAACAAAATCTCTACGACTATAGGTGTAAAATGGTTCATACACATTTCCATCAGGAAACTTATAAGCAGTTTTCCTGAAATCAATCCACTCATCTTGGACTATATGTTCAGTACTAACCTCTTCCCATTTTAAATCTTTATCATCAAGCATTTATCATACCCTTCAACATTATATATCAGCTTAGCCCGTTCAATTTAACTAAATCAACTTGCCGAGTATCTCATTACTTCTTGCAACAAATCTTGTAAGCTCTTCAGCCGTAAGTGGCTTATTAGCAAGAACAGCAAGATCGTAAAGCTGACAGCAGATTGTTGGTGTAATATCTTCATCAGGATTATCAAGTACATACTTAACCAGCTTATTATTTGAATTAAGTACAAGAGTCTCAGTATCCTGTCCGAAGTTCATTCCCATACCACCCATTCCGGCTTCTGAATACATCTTCATCATCTCAGCCATACGACGATCAGCCTCTGACTGCGTAAGCATTGAAGATACATTTTCATCCTTAAGAGATTCAACTTTTATCTTAATGTTCTCTACATCAAGAGCCTTTTTAAATGTATCTGTAAGTGAATCGGTAAATTTCTTCTCGTCCTCTTCTGAAAGTGCTTCACCCTTGAAGTTGGCACTTACATCTGAATCAATACGAGCAAACTTAACCTTATCATCTCTTGCCTCCATCATTGTAATATATGGATTATCGATATTATGTGTAAGGTAGATTGCATCTATCTTCTCATCCTTGAACATCTGGATATATCTAGCCTGTGTCTCTGCATCAGAAACATAGAACACCTGATTCTCATGACTATCCTTTGCAGCATCAAGATATTCTGGAAGTGTAATATATTTATCCTCAAGGTTCTTGAAGATCATGTACTCCTTCATCTTCTCATCGAATTTATTATCTCTGAGACAACCAAACTTGATAAATGGACTTAAATCGTCCCAAAGGCTCTCATATCTATCCTTATGATTCTTATACATTCCAATCAGCTTATCAGCCACCTTCTTGGTGATGTAATCAGAAATCTTAGCTACGAAACCATCATTCTGAAGTGCAGATCTGGATACATTAAGCGGAAGATCAGGACAATCAATTACACCCTTCAGAACAAGTAAGAACTCAGGAATAACT
>CACZRU010000048.1 GCA_902783605.1 uncultured Lachnospiraceae bacterium | reverse complement strand
TGTTAAATAAATATGTTAAATAAATATGTTAAATACATAAATTCAATTATTATTTTGTTAAAAATTCAGATAAAGATTCAGTTTAAAAATCATATAAAATATGATTTAAATATAATAAATATTTAGAAAAATGTATTAAATATGAGGAGATAAAATTATGAAGATTTTAGTTATCAATGCAGGTTCAACATCACTTAAGTATCAGCTTATTGATTCTGAATCGGAAGAAGTTCTTGCAAAGGGTCTTTGCGAAAGAATAGGTGCAGGTGGTCATCTTAAATATGATAGTTCAAAGACTGGCGAGAAGAAAGAAAAAGATATTGATATGCCAGATCATGGTGTAGCCCTTAAGGCTGTTATCGATGTGCTTGTAAGTCCAGAGGATGGAGCTGTTGCATCACTTGATGAAATTGATGCTGTTGGACACAGAGTTGTTCATGGTGGAGAATACTTTGATAAGACAGTTCTTGTAACAGATGAAGTAATCAAACAGATTGAAGAGATTTCTGATCTTGCTCCTCTTCATAATCCAGCAAACCTTCTAGGTATTCGTGCATGTCAGAAACTTATGCCTTCAACACCACAGTGTGTAACATTTGATACAGCATTCCATCAGACAATGCCTGAGAAAGCTTTTATGTATGGTATTCCTTATGAGTATTATACAAATTATAAGATTAGAAGATATGGTTTCCACGGAACAAGCCATAGCTATGTTTCAAAGAAGGCTATGTCACATCTTGATAAGGCACCAGAGGATACAAAGATTGTTGTATGTCATCTGGGTGGTGGAGCAAGTATCACAGCTGTTCAGGGTGGAAAGTCAGTAGATACATCTATGGGACTTACACCACTTGAAGGACTTGTAATGGGTACAAGAAGTGGTAGCATTGATCCAGCTATCGTTCAATTCATTGCTGATAAGGAAAATCTCTCGGTTGATGAAGTTTTAAATATCCTGAATAAGAAGTCTGGTCTTCTTGGACTTTCTGGTAAGTCAAGTGACTGCCGTGATATCGATGCAGGTATTGCTGCTGGTGATAAGAGATCAGAGATTGCCTTTAATGCATTTGTATATAGTGCAGTTAAGCTTGTTGGTGCATATATTGCTGCTATGAATGGAGTTGATCTTATTGCTTTCACAGCTGGTATTGGTGAGAATGATGCTAAGATCAGAGCTGCAATTCTTGATTACTTTGGATATGTTGGTGTCAGCTATGACAAAGAGCTTAACAGTACAGTTCATGGTGATGAGGTTGAAATCCAGACAGCTGATTCAAAGGTTAAGGTTGTTGTAATACCTACAAACGAGGAGCTTACTATCGCAAGAGAAACTCTTGAAATAGTATCCAAGTAATTAGTTTTTTACAGATTTTTAAAATCGTGCTTGACAAGTATTATGTATATCAGTATAATTGAGCAAGTGTGGTTTAAAACCGAGATTTAAACTAAGTTTAAGACCAAGTTTCTCGTAAGGAGGTGTGTTAGATATGTCAATTTGTCCAAAGAATAAAATCTCTAAGGCTAGACGCGATAAGAGAAGAGCTAACTGGAAGATGTCAGCTGTTAATCTTGTTCCATGTTCAAAGTGCGGAGAGCTTATGATGCCTCACAGAGTTTGTAAGAACTGTGGTTCATATGGTCAGAAAGAGATTATCACAGTTAAATAAATTATTTTTAACAAATCAAATGATTATTAAGAGAGCAGGTTCATAACTATGTTATAGGACCTGCTTTTTTTGCTGTTTTATTAATAGTACATTGTTGTTTTTTTGATAAATATTCAATACTTTTTTCAGCTTTCTTATATTGCAAAAATATAGGATATAGTCTACAATGTCTTAGTTGCGTCATTAGCCGCAATTGTTATTTTATTGTCTGATATTTTTAAAAAATAAATTTTAACAACTGTATTACCCATATTTATTCGGAGGTAAATGATGGATAACATGATTAAAATAGTTATTGATACAATTGGTGGAGATAATGGTCCGGCATTTTGTGTAAAGGGAGCTGTTAAAGGATTAGAAAATAACAGGGATGTTAAGATTTTTCTTGCTGGACATAAGGATGAAATCGAGGATTGTCTATCTGAATATGAATATGATAAAAACAGAATTGAGATAATTGATGCTTCTGAGGAGATTGGTTTAAATGAACCTCCTGTTAAAGCGGTTAGAGAGAAGAAAGATTCTTCTCTTGTAAAAGGGCTTTCGTATCTTAAGGATGGAAAAGCTGACGCATTTATTTCAGCTGGTAGTACTGGTGCGATTCTGGCAGGTGGTCAGTTTGTTGTGGGCAGAGCTAAAGGTGTTAAGAGAACACCTCTTGCACATTTGCTTCCTACATCAGGAGAGCCATCACTTCTTCTTGACTGTGGTGCTAATGTAGATATTAAACCAGAAGTGCTTCTTCAATTTGCTGAGATGGGTTCGATATATATGAAAGAAGTCTGTGGAGTTGCCAATCCTAGAGTTGCAGTTGCAAACGTTGGACTTGAGGAAGAAAAAGGAAATGCTCTTGTTAAATCTGCATATACAATGATGAAGAAAGATAAGAATATTAACTTTGTTGGATCTATTGAAGCCAGAGCTATTCCTTATGGAAAGGCCGATGTTATTGTTGCTGATGGATTTGTTGGAAATGTAATCATAAAGCTGTACGAAGGACTTTCAAAGATGATCCTGCGTGAGCTGAAAGGGGCATTTCTTGCTAACTTCAAGAGCAAGGTTGGTGCAATGCTTATAAAGAGCAGTATGAAAAAGACTATTAAAAAATTTGATGCCTCAGATAAAGGTGGAGCACCTCTTCTTGGTTTAAAAGGATTAGTTGTAAAAATACATGGTAATTCAAAAGAAAATGAAGTTATATCTGCTATAGATCAGTGCGTTTCATTTGTAAGAAATGATGTTAGTGGAAAGATTATAAAAGGATTTGAAAATGAAGAAGAATGATTACAGTAAATTGGAAGAAATTCTTTCTTACAAATTCAAGGACACCAATCACCTGGATATAGCATTTACTCATAAATCTTATTCAAATGAGAATCCGGATGATAAAAGGATTTCTTATGAAAGGTATGAGTTTCTTGGTGATGCAATTCTTGAATATGTTGTAAGTAAAGAGCTTTTCCTTAAGTATCCTAAAAAAACTGAAGGAGAATTAACAAAGCTTCGTGCTAGTCTGGTATGTGAATATACACTTTCACAGATTACCAGGGAGTATGGTTTTGGAGATTATTTATATCTAAGCCATGGTGAGGAGCTTACTGGAGGGAAGAATAGAACATCTATACTCTGTGATCTTTTTGAGTCTGTTCTAGGCGCCATATATCTTGATGGCGGAATAGAAGAGGCTGAAAAATATATTCAGAGATTCTTGTTTGATGACATTGAGCATCGCTCCACATTTTATGATGCCAAGTCAAACCTTCAGGAATATACACAGTCAAAGGGATTTGTACTCGAATATCGACTGATTTCAGCTGTTGGACCAGAGCATAATAAGACGTATGAGTATGCTGTTTATATAAATGATGTTGAGCAGGAAAGAGGGACTGGCCATACAAAGAAGATGGCTGAGCAGATAGCAGCTCACAAGACATTGATAAAAATTCTGAAAAAATAAAGTCTCCCAAAATATAGACTCCGAAAATAAAGATTTCGAAAATAAAGACTTCGAAAATAAAGACTTCGAAAAAAGTCTCAAATAAAAGGGAAAATTATGTATCTTAAGAGTATAGAGGTGAATGGCTTTAAGGCCTTTGCTAATAAAATAGATTTTAAATTTGAAGAGGGCATAACTGCAATTGTTGGACCTAATGGTTCTGGAAAAAGTAATGTTGGTGATGCTGTAAGATGGGTTTTAGGTGAGCAGAGTGCATCAAAGCTCCGTGGATCAAAGATGGAGGATGTTATATTTTCTGGAACCCAGACAAGAAAACCTAGTGCGGCAGCTTATGTTGCAATCACACTTGATAATTCAGATCATGTTCTTCCAATTGATTATAATGAGGTTACTGTAGCTCGAAGAGTATACAGGACTGGGGAAAGTGAATATCTTATAAATGGTAATGTTTCAAGACTTAAGGATGTTGCTGCGCTTTTCTTCGATACAGGTATCGGAAAAGAAGGATATTCTATTATTGGACAGGGTCAGGTAGAAAGAATCGTATCTGATAAACCGGATGAGAGAAGAGCTCTTTTTGATGAAGCTGCTGGTATCGTTAAGTACAAAAAAAATAAACAGCTTACTGAGAAACAATTAGAAGCTCAGCATGTTAATCTTAATCGTGTTAATGATATTATCATGGGACTTGAGGAAAGAATTGAGCCTCTCCGTGAACAGTCAGAAAAGGCTAAGATATATCTGGATTTAAAAGACCGTCAGAAGACTCTTGATATTAACTCCTTCCTGCTTGAAGTTGATAAGATAAGACAGAAGCTGGATGAGAATAAAAATAATCTTGAGATTACAGAAGCTGATACTGAGAAGCTTCGTGAGGAGTTTGATTATACCAAGGCTGAGTATGACAGACTTGAGGAATCTCTTGAAGAACTTAATCATAAGATTGAAGAAGCACAGCTTCTTATTAGTGAAAAGAGAATAGAGAACGAAAGAGCTGATGGTGAGATTCGAGTTATTAACGAAAGAATTTCATCAGAGGATGCTATCTCTGCAGAAATCAATCTGCAGATTGAAAGAATAAAGGATAAGATTGCTGACCTTGATAAACAGAAAGCTAATCTTGCTGAATTAAAAGATCAGGCAGATGATGTTTATAAGAAAGAGCAGGAAAATGCTGACAAGATCAGAGAACTTGTTAAACTTGCCGAAGACAGTGAAAAAGCTGTTGCTGAAAAGATAGAAAATGCAAAGTCTGATATTGTTGAATATATTAATAAGGGTGGTACTCTCAAGGAAAAGATAGCCAGATATGATGCCATGCTTGAGAATATCAATCTTCGTAAGACAGAGCTTAATTCTAGATATCTTTCTGATAAGAGCGAACAGTCACAGTTCAGTGTGGATAAGAAAAACTATGAGGAAGAACTTGCTTCCGTAAATGATAGTCTCTCAAAGGATAGACAGAGACTTTCAAAATGTGAGACAGAACTTAGAACTGTTTCTGACAGAAGCACAACTGTGAAGAATGAAATACAGAAATACAGCCAGAATGTTGTTAGTCTTCAATCCAGATATGAGAGTATCAGGAACCTTATAGAAAGATATGACGGCTACGGTCCTAGTATCAAAAAGGTTATGGAGAAGAAGAGCAAGAACACTAAGGTTGTAGGTGTTGTTGCAGATATCATTTCCGTTGATAAAGAATATGAAACAGCTATAGAGACGGCTCTTGGTGCTAGTATTCAGAATATCGTAACAGAGGATGAAGCTACAGCGAAGGAGATGATTACTTACCTCAGAACTAACAAGCTTGGTAGAGCCACCTTCCTTCCGATTACAAGTGTTGTAAGAAGAGGTGGAGTTAATCCTGATGCATTAAGTGAACCTGGGGTTATTGGTGTAGCTTCAATGCTGGTAAAGACAGATAAAAAATATCAGAATATTATCGAAAGTCTTCTTGGCAGAAGTATTGTAGTTGACAATATTGATAATGCCATTAAGCTTTCAAAGAAATATAATTCCTCATTAAGGCTCGTTACTCCTACAGGAGAACTTATAAATCCAGGTGGAGCTATGACTGGTGGTGCATTTAAAAACTCCAGCAACCTTCTGGGAAGAAAGAGAGAGCTTGAGGATATTCAGAAGGATATTGGAGAGACAAATAATAAACTCCGCAAGGCTAGAGAAGAGGATGCTAACCTTACTATGAGGAGAGAAACTCTTCGTGAGGAAAGAAATAACCTCAATAATCAGATTAACCGTCTCGCCATTAGTCAGAACTCATTAACAATGAATCTTTCCAATGTTAATCAAAAGCTGGAAGAAATTGAAAAGAGTTTTGCCAGTATCAAGAAGGAAAATGAACAGCTTGAAACTCAGACAAAACAGATTAATGGAAATAAACAGCAGATCTTTGATACTGAGAAAGAGCATGAGGATTCTATAGCCGACAGAAGAAACCTTATCTCTGAACTGGAGAAAGAGCTTCAGGAGAAACGAGATAAGAAGCATGCAGAGGAAGATAACCTTTCTAATGCAACTATTGGACTTGAGAATTGCAAGAACAGAGTTGAAAGACTTTCTGAAGATATACAAAGAATAGACAATGACATTCATCAGTTTGAGGATGAAATAAAGGAACATAATTCCAGACTTGGGGCTAATTCAGATACTGTAAAAGAATTAGAAAATGAATTAAAGACCCTTGAGAAGAATAAGGTGAATAATGCGGAAATCATTTCCAAGGAAAATGATAAGCTTACATCTTTGATTCGGGATAAGGATGATATTAATAAGAATCATAAAGACTTCTTTGGTAAGAGAGAAAAGCTTTCTTCTGAGATAAATGGTCTTGAGAAAGCGGCTTATTCACTTAAGCTTAATATTGAAAAATTAGAAGAAGAGAAGGATAAAGCTTCAAACTATATGTGGGAAGAATATGAGCTCACTTATAGTAAGGCTGAAACGATGAAGGATGAAAGTCTGAATGATCCAGCTGCCCTTAAGAAAGAGCTGAATGCTGTCAGACAGAAGATTCGTTCTCTTGGTGAGGTAAATGTTAATTCTATAGAGGAGTTTAAAGAGGTTTCTGAAAGATATGAATTCCTTAAAGGACAGCATGATGATATTGTTGCTGCTGAAGATAATCTTAGAGGAATTATAGCCGATCTTGACAGAGCCATGAAAGAAACCTTTGCTGAGAAGTTCAAAGATATTCAGGTTACTTTCAATAAAGTATTTAAGGAACTCTTTGGTGGTGGAAATGCAAGTCTTATGCTTGTTGATGAAGAGAATCTTCTTGAAACAGGTATTATTATCAATGCACAGCCACCAGGAAAGAAACTTCAAAATATGATGCAGCTGTCCGGTGGTGAGAAGTCTCTTACAGCAATAGCACTATTATTTGCTATCCAGAGTCTTAAGCCTTCTCCATTCTGTCTGCTGGACGAGATTGAATCTGCTCTTGATGATTCAAATGTATCTAGATTTGCAAAGTATCTTGACAGACTTACAAAGCATACTCAGTTTATTGTTATCACACATAGAAAGGGTACAATGGAGTGTGCAAATAGGCTTTATGGTATTACAATGCAGGAAAAGGGTGTATCGACACTTGTTTCTGTAAACATGATTGAAGATAAGCTTGATGATTAGTTTATTGAGCGAAGGATCTTCTGATTCGGAGGATAAAGTATGGGATTTTTTCAAAGACTAAAAGAAGGTCTCAAGAAGACCAGTGACAGCATTGCAAATGTATTTAAATCTTCTGTAGAAATCGATGAGGATTTCTATGACGAGCTTGAAGAAACACTTATTTCAGCTGATATGGGTTTTGAGACGACTGAAAAAGTTATTGATGACCTGAGAGAAAAGGTTGAAGAGCTGGGAATAAAAGATGCATCTGAGTGTAAGGAGCTTGTTATGAATTCTCTTAGAGACCAGATGAATGTTCCAGATAATGCGTACTGTTTTGAGGATGCAAAGACGGTAATGCTGATTATAGGTGTAAATGGTGTTGGAAAGACCACATCAATCGGTAAGCTTGCTGCACAGTATAAGAATCAGGGAAGAACAGTTCTTCTTGCTGCAGCTGATACATTTAGAGCTGGAGCCATTGAACAGCTTAAGACATGGGCTGAAAGAGCAGGAGTAGATATAATAGCTCACAGTGAAGGTGCTGATCCATCTGCTGTTGTTCATGATGCTGTTAAGGCTGCAAAAGCTAGAAAGACTAATCTTACTCTTATAGATACAGCAGGAAGACTTCATAACAAGAAGAATCTTATGGATGAGCTGGCTAAGATGAGAAGAGTTATCTCAAAGGAATATCCAGAGTGTTATGTTGAAACGCTTATTGTACTTGACGGTTCAACAGGTCAAAATGCACTTGAACAGGCAAGACAATTCTCAACTGTAACAGAGATAAATGGTATTATTCTTACTAAGCTTGATGGAACGGCTAAGGGTGGAATTGCAGTAGCTATTCAGTCAGAGCTTAAGGTTCCAGTTAAGTACATCGGTGTGGGAGAGAAGATTGATGATCTTCAGAAGTTTGATCCAGAAGAGTATATCAATGCATTATTCTCAGATTTTGATCTGAAGTCGGATGAGGATATTCTTGCTGATGTAAATAATTAATGTCATTCTGAGCCTTTGGCGAAGAATCTTATAGTCTATACATAAGAAGAAAATATAAGAGGGAAAAACAAATGATAACAAGAGATAAATGCGAAGAAGCATACGAAATAGTTTCAAAAGTTGCCCGTAATACAGGGCTTATTGAAAGCGAATTCTTTAGTAACCTTACAGGAAACAAAGTTTTTCTTAAACCTGAAAATATGCAGCTCACTGGAGCTTACAAGATTAGAGGAGCATATTATAAGATAAGTCAGCTCTCTGAAGAAGATAGAGAGAAGGGACTTGTAACAGCGTCTGCTGGAAATCATGCTCAGGGTGTTGCTTATGCAGCAAAGGCATATGGAGTTAAGGCTACAATTGTAATGCCAACTACAACACCACTTATCAAAGTTAATAGAACTAAGAGCTACGGGGCAGAGGTTATTCTTTACGGAGATGTATATGATGAGTCCTGCAACTATGCACTTCAGCTGGCAGAGGAGCAGGGAAGTACATTTGTACATCCATTTGATGATCTTGAAGTAGCAACTGGTCAGAGTACAGTCGCTATGGAAATTCTTAAGGAACAGCCTTTCATTGACACAATTCTTGTTCCAATAGGTGGTGGTGGACTTGCTACTGGTGTAGCAACTCTTGCAAAGATGCTGAATCCTTCTATCAAGGTTATTGGTGTTGAGCCTGCTGGAGCTGCCTGCATGAAGGCTTCTCTTGAAAATGGTGAGGTTACTACTCTTGAAGGTGTTAATACCATTGCTGATGGTACTGCAGTTAAGACACCTGGTGAGAAGATATTCCCTTATATCCAGGAGAATATTGATGAGATAATTACAGTTGAGGACAGTGAACTTATCGTTGCTTTCCTTGATATGATAGAAAATCATAAGATGATTGCTGAGAATTCTGGACTTCTTACAGTTGCTGCATTAAAGCATCTTAAGCCTGAAGGAAAGAAGGTTGCAGCAATTATATCCGGTGGTAACATGGATGTTATAACTCTTTCATCTGTTGTTCAGCATGGACTTGTGGCAAGGAGCAGGATATTTACAGTTTCTGTTCTCCTTCCTGATAAGCCGGGAGAACTTGGAAAGGTTTCTCAGATTATTGCAGAGCAGCAAGGTAATATCATCGAGCTTGAGCACAATCAGTTTGTTTCTCTAAATAGAAATGCAGCTGTTGAGCTTATTATCACAATTGAAGCATTTGGCCCAGAGCATAAGGAGAAGATTATGAAGACTCTCCTTGATAAGGGATATAGACCAAAGGATAAGAGTCCAAAGGCGGTACTTTAATGAAATTAATGACTATTGCCAGTGGAAGCTCTGGTAATGTATCTTATGTAGGAAATGATAATACAACGATTCTCGTGGATGTTGGTATTACTATGAAGGCGGTCGAGGCCGGACTTAATCAGATTGATCTAACCTGCAGAGATGTGGACGCAATTGTAATTACACATGAACATATTGATCATGTTAAAAGTCTTGGCGTTATTTCCAGGAAATACAATATTCCAATCTATGCTACATACGGGACTATTGATGGTCTTATGGCTATAAAGAGTCTAGGGGTATTTGATTATAATCTATTTAAGCCGATTAACAACAATACTACATTCAATGTTGGAAATATTACAGTTAATGCCAAGTCAATTTCTCATGATACAAATGATCCGGTTTGTTACAGCTTTGAAGAAAATGGGAATAAGATTGCTATCGCTACAGATTTAGGTATGTATGATGATATGATGATTGACTTTCTTTCAGAATGTGATGCAATGGTCATAGAAGCTAATCATGATATCAGGATGCTTGAAGCTAATCCATTATATCCTTATATATTAAAGAAAAGAATCCTTGGAGACAGAGGACATCTCTGTAACGAAGCCTGTGGAAGACTACTTAGACAGGTTCTTAATGATCATATAAAATATGTTGCTCTTGGACATCTGTCAGATAAGAATAACTATCCTGAATTAGCTTATGAGGCAGTCAAGCAGGAACTTGCAGGTAATTCGTTCAGTGATGATGTAAGAGATTTTGGGTTATGCGTAGCACCAAGATCAGGAAATGGGAATCTTATAGAGTTGTAATAATAAAGTAGCAGGTAACAAAAACATTTTTAATATATATTTAAATAGGAGTTTGACATGAATAAAACAATTATTACTGTCGTTGGAAAAGATACTGTTGGAATTATAGCAAAGGTTTGTAACTATCTTGCCAGCAATAATATCAACATCAACGATATCACACAGACAACAATGCAGGGCTATTTTAATATGATGATGCTGGTTGATACCAGTGGTTCTATGAAGGAGCATACTGAGATTGCTAATGAATTAGCTAGTCTTGGTGAGGAAATAGGTGTTCAGATCAAAGCTCAGAAGGAAGAAATCTTCCATATGATGCATAGAATATAATTTGAATTCTAAAAACGCGACAATTAGATGGAGTTAGATTTATATAATATTTGAAGATTAATTATATAAAATCAGAATTAAAAATAAAATTTGAATAAAACAATAATAATAAAAAAAGGGAAAGAATAAATGATTTCATTAGATGAAGTTTTAGAGACAAATGAAATGATAAGCCGTATGAACTTTGATGTTCGTACTATCACAATGGGTATATCACTTCTAGACTGTGTCGGTGTGGATGTTGAAGATACTTGTAACAAGATATATGAAAAGATTACAACTAAGGCAAAGAATCTTGTTAAGGTTGGAGAAGAAATAACATCCATGTATGGGATACCTATTGTCAATAAAAGAGTATCGGTTACTCCTATTGCTTTAGTTGGTGGTTCTGTATGCAAGACCGTTGATGACTTTGTTGAGATTGCAAAGACTCTTGATAAAGCAGCACATACTGTAGGTATTAATTTCCTTGGAGGATATTCAGCTCTTGTATCAAAAGGTATGACTCCTGCCGATAAGCTTCTTATAGAGTCTATTCCAAAAGCACTTGCAGAGACTGAACTGGTTTGTTCATCAGTTAACTGTGGGTCGACAAAAACTGGTATCGATATGGATGCTGTTCGTATGATCGGTGAGAAGATTAAGGAAACAGCTGAGCTTACAAAGGATAGAGATAGTTTTGGTACAGCCAAGTTTGTTGTATTCTGTAATGCTCCAGATGATAATCCATTTATGGCTGGTGCATTTCACGGTGTTACAGAAGCTGATACAATAATTAATGTTGGTGTATCTGGTCCCGGTGTTGTTAAGACAGCTCTTGAACAGGTTCGAGGTGAGAGCTTTGAGGTTCTCTGCGAAACTATTAAGAAAACAGCATTTAAGATTACTAGAGTTGGACAGCTGGTTGCTAAGGAAGCATCAGCAAGACTTGGAGTTCCATTTGGAATCGTTGATCTTTCTCTTGCTCCAACCCCTGCAATCGGTGATTCTGTAGCGGATATTCTTTGCGAGATGGGACTTGAATATGCCGGTGCTCCTGGTACTACAGCAGCTCTTGCACTGCTTAATGATCAGGTTAAGAAGGGCGGAATCATGGCTTCATCCTATGTAGGTGGCCTTTCTGGTGCATTTATTCCTGTTTCTGAGGATCAGGGTATGATAAATGCTGTTGAGAAGAACGCACTTACTATTGAGAAACTTGAGGCTATGACATGCGTATGTTCAGTTGGTCTTGATATGATTGCTATTCCTGGTGATACTCCAGCGTCAACAATTTCTGGTATTATTGCTGATGAGATGGCTATTGGTATGATCAATCAGAAGACTACAGCTGTTCGTATTATGCCTATTGTTGGAAAGAAGATTGGTGACAGAGCTGTATTCGGCGGACTTCTTGGAGAGGCTCCTGTTATGCCGGTAAATCAGTTCAGCTGTGCAGATTTCATTAATAGAACAGGTAGAATTCCTGCTCCTGTTCATTCATTTAAAAACTAATAACCTTTATTTTAAGTATCAAAAATAAAGTATCGAAAATACTTACTTAAGCAGGTTATATTTTATAACTCAGGTGTGATTTTAGGTATATATTCATGGAAGCGAAATATTTAATAACTGAATTGAATTCAAAAAAGACAGGCTTTTTACTAGAGGATGGCAAGCTGGTAAGTGCCTGCCTTCTTTCTAATGAGAGTTTGGTTGGAAATATATATACTGCAAAGGTAATGAATATAGTTCCGTCAATTAATGCTGCTTTTATTGATGCTGGTACAGGAGATACTTTGTATTATTCACTAACTGACAATGAAGGAAAGCATATCTTTTTGAAGCATGGTAATTCTAATAAAGTATGTGTTGGTGATGAAATACTTGTTCAGGTTTCTATGGATCCTATAAAGACTAAGAAGGGCGTTGCAACAAGCGTTATAGAATTGAAGGGGCGCTACTGTATTCTAAAAAGAAATAACACTATAGGCTTCTCGAAGAAGTTTTCTGACGAAGATAGAAAAAAAATCCTTAGAGATCAGTTAAAATATGTTATTGAAGATGAAATGGGTAAAGATTCGAATACAGGTGTATTGATCCGTACTGCTGCAAATGATGTTTCTGACGAGGAAATATTATCAGAGGTTAGAAAACTGGTAATAGAATTAGGAAGTATAATAAATACAGCACAATATAGTGTTGCGAAAAATAGAATGTATCTAGCTCCTCTTGATTATATTGAAGAGCTTTTAGATATAGTTGCGAAGAATAAATATGAAGAGTTTAAGATTGTAACTGATCTCGAGTCTGAATATAACATGATGATCGAACAGATTGATAGTGAATTGATTGAACTATATAATGATGATATGATTAGTCTTGTGAAAGTTTATAGTCTTGAAGATAAGATAAAGAAAGGCTTTAATAGAACTATACATCTTAAATCAGGTGGCAGTATAATAATAGAACCAACAGAAGCATTAACTGTTATAGATGTTAATACAGGGAAAGCTATTAAAGGTAAAAATGTTCAGAAAACATTTCTGAAGATAAATAATGAGGCTGCGAAAGAGATAGCACGTGTTCTCAGACTTAGAAATATTTCCGGAATCATTATTATAGATTTTATAAGCATGAAAGATGCGGATGATATTAGAGAATTGATCAATTGTCTTAAGACAGCTCTTTCTCAAGATGAAAAGAGAGTAACATATATTGATATGACTCCGCTTGGACTAGTGGAACTAACGAGAGTTAAGGGTGAGAGGCCTCTTACTATAGAAGACTTTAAATAGAAGACTAAAAATTTAAGATAATAAATTTAAAAATTATAGAAGATTATATTATATTTTAAAGAAATAAAATTAAAAAAAGTTTTATTTTAAACGAAAGGGGAAATGAAAGTATGGAAACTTTAGAGGTGTTAAAGAACAGAAGAAGTGTTAAGAAGTATAAGAGTGATCCTGTACCAAAGGAGCTGTTAGAAAAGATTGCTGAGGCAGGAACATATGCTCCTAATGGCAAGGGTGCGCAGGCGGCTAAAATTGTCGTTATAACAAATAAGGAGATTAGAGACAGATTATCTAAACTTAATGCATCAATCATGGGTAAGGAAGAAGGATTTGATCCATTCTATGGTGCACCGGTGGTTTTCTGGGTGCTGGCCGAGAAGGATTTCTTTACATCTGTTTATGATGGAAGTGTGGTTCTTGAAAATCTTCAGCTTGCAGCAACTGATCTTGGCCTTGGTGCATGCTGGATTCATAGAGCTAAGCAGGAGGTTGAATCTGAAGAGGGTAAGGCAATCCTTAAAGAAATAGGGGTTGAAGGAGATTATGAAGGAATTGGTCATTGTGTAGTGGGTTATATAGATGGTGACCTTCCGGTTGCAAAGCCTCGTAAAGACGATTTTGTTGTATGGGCTGAATAAAATATTTATAAAATTTTTAGTAGAAGTGCAGTGAGGGATTTCTTCACTGTACTTTTTTGTTCTATAGTTTTATGAAAATTTATTTTTTTATTTTGACAGGTAACGATCGTTAGAAATAAGAAAATAAAAAATAGAGAGGAAAAAAAGAAAGGAAAAAATAATTCACGGGGCTGTTTAATTAGGAAGAAATTACTTGTATGAATTAATAGTGCAGTAGTACAATAAGAGTCGACTATAATACAAAATTCGGAGGGTATATGAGAAGATTAATCAGTATTATTTTATCTATTGCGCTTTTATTATCACTTTTGGTGGTTCCAAAGATTGATTCAAAAGCTGCATCAATTGAAGTGAACTACGCAAAACTGCTTCAAGAGTCACTTTATTTTTATGATGCTAATATGTGTGGCCCAAAGGTTTCAGAAAGATCTGCATTTTCATGGAGAGGTAACTGCCACAGTGGTGACCAGTCAGTTAATATCAATGGATATACCGTTAATGTAAGTGGCGGTTTTCATGATGCAGGTGATCACCTTAAAGCAGGACTTCCTCAGGCTTATGCCGCAACAATGCTTGGGATTGAGTATATGGAATATAAGCAGGCTTTTGAGGATACTAATAGTTCAGCACATCTTAAGACTATTACAAATCATTTCTGCGAATATTTTGAGAATTGTACAGTACTTAATAGTGATGGTTCTGTAAATTTCTTTGTATATCAGGTTTCTGATGGCGATGAGGATCATAAGAAATGGAGTGCACCTGAATCTCAAAATGAACAGAGACATGTTTATTATACTTATGATGGTAATTATGCGACTGACGAAGTAAGCGAAGCTGCTGCTGCTCTTGCACTTCAGTACATCAATTTCGGTGATCAGACAGCGCTTAAATACTCCAAAGCGTTATTTAATTATGCATATTCTCATGAAGGACAGTGCGCAACATGGGGACTGCAGGATAGCAGTACAGGACAGCTTCTGTATAATTCTACTTCTTGGGGCGATGACTATGCTCTGGCTGCTGCAATGCTTTATAAAGCGACTAATGATAATTTCTATAAGACAGAATTCAGTAATGCTAAGGCTAAAAATGGTGGTTATGCCAGTGGTAACTTTAATATCTATTCCTGGTTCTCCTGGGATGATGTAAGTGCTCTTGCAGATTATTATGGAGCTGGCAATCCTGATGCACTTAAGGCATGTGCCGATAATATGTTTAATGGAATGAATAAAGGTGGCGGATATGGATGCCTTCTTGAATGGGGAAGTGCAAGATATAATTGTAATACACAGTTCCTGGGCCTTCTCTATGATAAAGCAACTGGTGGCAGTTCATGGGCAGACTGGTCTACAGGGCAGATGAAGTATCTCATGGGCGAGAATAGTAATAATCAGTGTTATATTGTAGGTTATAATTCCTACAGTGCTAAATATCCTCATCATAGAGCGGCTTCAGCTTCAAGCGATGCCGGACAGTATTCGGATAACAGACATGTACTTCTTGGAGCTTTGGTAGGTGGACCAAAGGATTCTAATGGTACGTATAAAGATGAGCAGACAGATTATCAATGTAATGAGGTTGCTCTTGATTATAATGCCGGACTAGTTGGTGCCGCAGCGGCTCTTTATACTGTTCATAAAAATGATGGTACTTCAACAAATATACTTATGACAGCGTCAGATTTTGCAAATGCCGGTGCAGAGATGAGATTTTCCTATAATGCATCCGGTGGAACTTCTGCAGGAACTTCTGGAGCTACAGGTGGTGTAGCTAAAGGAGCTACTCAAGGAGGTTCAGCAGCTGGCGCAGGAAGTGGTTCTGGTTCGTCATCAGGTTCTGGTTCATCTGGAAAACCTTCAAATGAGTGGATCAATGGTCAGTGGTATGATGCAAATGGCGGTACATCATATTCAGCAAAAGGCTCCTGGAAGGGCAACAGCAGTGGCTGGTGGTTTGAAGATACATCAGGGTGGTATCCTTGGAGTCAGTGGCTCAAAATAGATGGAAAATGGTACTACTTTGATTATTATGGATATATGTGCTCTTCAGAATGGAGAGATGGATATTGGTTGAGTGGAAATGGAGCTCTTGAATATAATGGAGTTGGAAGCTGGCATAGTAATTCTTCAGGCTGGTGGTTCTCTGATTCCTCGGGCTGGTATCCTGTTAATCAGTGGCAAAAGATAAATGGTTATTGGTACTATTTTGATGGTAGTGGATATATGGTAACTAATCGCTATGTGGATGGTTACTGGATTGGTGGAGACGGTGTTTGTTATTAGTTGTTTCCCTATTGTTTTCGTCGTTTGAATTATGTGATAGATTATTAAAAAAGTGTTTGACATTGATTTACATAAATGTTAATATGTCACGGTATGCCGCACAACCAGGTTGTAAGTGCGCCCATTTTTCGGGAGCCACCGATGTTGGCGAGATTTGTAAGTTAGGAGGAAAAGACTTATGTACGCTGTAATTGCAACAGGCGGAAAGCAGTACAAGGTAGCTGAAGGTGATATCATCAGAGTTGAGAAGCTCGGCGCTGAGGATGGAGCTAAGGTAGTATTCGAAAATGTTATTGCTATCAGCAACGACAATGATGTTCTTGTTGGTGATAAGGTAGCTAACTCAAGAGTAGAAGCTACAGTTCTTAAGACTGCTAAAGCTAAGAAGGTGACAGTTTATAAGTATAAGCCAAAGAAGGGTCACCATAAGAAGAATGGTCATAGACAGCCATTTACAGAAGTAAAGATAGAAGCTATTAATGCATAAGCTATTAATGCATAAGCTATTAATGC